>JAFLTH010000004.1 GCA_022510525.1 Lachnospiraceae bacterium
CGAGGTATTTTCGAGCTTAGTACCGTTACGCCGGAGTCGGAGCGCAAGCGTGCCTCACACAGTAATATATGCCCCCTCTCCATCTCACTTCCGGCCGCCCTCTCAAACATCAAAACAGCAGTTCAACTTTCATCAAACTGCCGTTATCATTTAAGGTAAATACTCTTTCGTCAATTCGTCGATTTTATCACTTATATTCAAAACCTCTTTAGACGGAGTATAACTCTCATTTTCATATAAAAGTTCATGCAGCCTTACTACATTCTCTTCAAGATCAGCCGGAATAATACATTCCCCGGCACTTCCAATTCTGGCCAATTCGCGCTCATCTGCAAACGGAAGTCCCTCACTCGCAACCAGATTATAATCCACCGCAGTCCCGAGCACACTTAAAATCTCACTCACATTTAATGATGTACTCACTGAGGGCAATACCGCCGTTACAACACTGTTCAGTGTTGACAAAGATGCACTCTTAGCCTTTATCATCATAGCTCCCAGAACATCTCTCTGACGCTCGGCACGTCTGAAATCGTCACCCTTGGTGTAACGGATACGGCAATATGCGGTGGCCTGCATACCGTTCAAAGTCTGCCTGCCGGTTGTGGTTACCGGTATATAATCAACTCCCATTTCCTCAGCCATACATAACTGATAATTGTTAAGATGGGTTATCTCCGATTCGGTAATTTCCATTTCAATACCGCCCAGGGCATCAATTGCATCTATGAGACCGCCAAAACCGACTGTAATATAATCGGTAATATTCAGATCCAGATTGGTATTAAGCATAGTGATTGCCTGTTCCGGACCGCCCTGCGCATATGCGGCATTGCATTTATTATAACTGTCATTGCCAAGGTTAAGATAAGTATCCCTATACAGTGAAACAAGTTTGATTTCATTAGTATCAAGATTAATACTTGCTATAATAATCGTATCGCTCCTTGTTCCTCTTCCAAGATTTCCGTCCCTGTCATCGACACCAAACAAGGCAATATTCCTGTAACCCTTGGCTTTCTCTTCTTTTTTTTCAGCTATGGTATCCGCAACTTCTTCATTGATAACTATTGTATCAGTGTCTATATTCGTTCGTTTAAAATCCTTTGTTGCAATCGTAACTACATATAAAACACCGATTGCTATGCATAAAACAAGAAACTCCACGATGAAAAGCGGAATATTATAGCCGAATTTCCGCTTCTTTTTTTGTTTCTGTTCGTCCATAGTAACTCCTTTATCCACAATACGGTTAGTCAAAACTTAAATTTATATCAAATCTATGGCATCCTGTACAGATGAAACACCAATTATTTTAATGCCGTCTGCATTTTTTATCTGCTTAAGACACACCTTGGGAACGACACAGGTAGTAAAGCCCAGCTTGGCAGCCTCATTAATTCGCTGCTCTATCATACTGACTCCCCGCACCTCTCCACTTAAACCAATTTCACCAAACGCCGCCATTTTATCATCTACGGGACGATTCTTGAAACTGGACGTAACCGCCATTGCAATTCCCAGATCTATTGCCGGTTCCGTAATTCTCATGCCGCCTGCAAGATTAACATAGGCATCACAGTCCGACATCTGCAATCCTACCCTTTTTTCCAGAACTGCCATCAGAAGATTGACTCTGTTAAAATCGGTTCCGATTGCCTGTCTTCTCGGAAAACCAAAGCTTGTTCTGCAGACCAGTGCCTGAATTTCAAGCAGAATAGGTCTGGTACCTTCCATAGAACAGGAAACTATTGAACCGCTTGCACCTTCAGGTTTGCCGCTTAACATAAATTCGGAGGGATTTTGCACTTCTATGAGTCCCTTATCCTGCATTTCAAAAACCCCTATTTCATTGGTGGAGCCGAACCTGTTCTTGACTCCGCGCAGTATGCGGTAAGATGCATGCCTGTCACCTTCAAAATAGAGTACGGTATCAACCATATGTTCAAGCACTCTGGGACCTGCCACGGTTCCTTCCTTGGTCACATGACCTACGATAAAAATCGAATTTCCCATTCCTTTGGCAAGCTGTAAAAATACATTAGTCGCTTCCCTGACCTGAGATACGCTGCCCGGTGCGGATGTAACATCCCCGCTATATACGGTCTGTATGGAATCAATTATCGTAATATCGGGCGAGATATTGCGGATTGTCGTTTCTATTACAGCCAGATCGGTTTCACATAAAAGCAAAAGATTCTCTCCGAATTCCCCGATACGGTTGGCTCTAAGCTTTATCTGCCTAAGTGATTCCTCACCGGAAATGTACAGTACCTTCATACCGTCATTTGCAATATTTCTGCATACCTGCAAAAGCAGAGTGGACTTGCCGATTCCCGGATCTCCACCTACCAGAATCAGTGATCCGGGTACTATTCCGCCCCCCAGCACCCTGTCAAGCTCATTCATATGTGTGGACATTCTTTCTTCATCATTTAGAGCTATTTCGGAAAGCATTAACGGTTTCTCAATTTCCCGCCCTGTTCTTGCAGTAGAATGTGAAGCCGTGGTTTTGGTATTTATTTTTTCCTCTACAAAAGTATTCCATTCCCGGCACCCCGGACACTGTCCCATCCATTTAGAAGATTCATATCCGCAGCTCTGGCAATAAAAAACGGTTGTTATTTTTGCTTTTGCCATAAAACCTCTTATTTATTTCTCTATGCGGACACTAACTTCCCCGGCACCTGCAAGCTCTATACTTATATTGAGTTTACCGCCAAGGTTGGTTTTCATCCTTCCGATATTTTCATCATTTACAAATACGTTATATTCCGTATCATCTTCCAGTCCTACCGTAATCTGGGCATCTTCATCACCCTCTACCAGAAAGGTTACACCGGTTTCACTTTCCTTAAAATTATTCACACTTGTACCCGGTACGGATTCATAAGCAAACATCCCGTTTTTCTCAAGCTTCGTCATACTTTTATAAGTCTTGACCTTTAATAAATCTCCGCCATGCTCAAAATCCTCAACCTTTGCCTTGACATCCAGCTTATGGTTGCCGAAACTAATTATGCCCTGTGCTTCCTCGCGAATCAATTCCTCTACTACAGCCATTGTGTTTTTCCTCCTGAGTCATATTATTGCTTTTCTTCATGTACTTTAAAAGTAACCTTTTTATTCTTAAGTACCGCAGATACCTTATCTCCCGCTTTTACATTTCCGGAGAGTATCTCCTGTGCAAGCGCATCCTCTATCTCTGTCTGGATAGCTCTCTTCATGGGTCTTGCACCCATTTTTGAATCCGTATGCTTTTCCACGATATAGTCTTTGAGAGCCGGAGTTACCGTCAGCTCAATATCCATCTGATTTTTGCACCTCTTAACAAGATTCTTTGAAAGCATAGTAACTATCTGCTTCATATCATTTTTATTCAGCGGGTGGAATACCATGATTTCATCAATACGGTTGATAAATTCCGGCTTGAATATCCTCTTTACCTCTTCCATGACATTGGACTTCATCTTTTCGTAGTCCTGCTTCTCACTGCCTCCGGATGAAAATCCCAAATTCTTGGGTTCCATTATCCTCTGGGCACCGGCATTGGAGGTCATGATAAGGATGGTATTCTTAAAGCTGACCTTACGTCCCTTGGAATCGGTTATATGTCCGTCATCCAGCACCTGAAGCAGTATATTGAATACATCGGGATGCGCCTTCTCGATTTCGTCAAAAAGAACTACCGAATAGGGGTTTCTTCTTACTTTTTCGCTAAGCTGACCTCCCTCTTCGAAGCCCACATATCCCGGAGGCGAGCCAATCATCTTGGAAACCGAATGTCCTTCCATATATTCGGACATATCCACACGTATAAGTGAAGCCTCAGAACCAAACATTGCTTCGGCTAAAGCCTTGCTAAGCTCCGTCTTACCTACACCTGTAGGTCCCAGAAACAGGAAGGAACCAATAGGTCTGTTCGGATCCTGAAGCCCTACCCTTCCGCGTCTCATTGCCTTGGATACGGCAGTTACGGCTTCTTCCTGCCCAATGACACGTTTATGCAGGATGGATTCAAGTTTAAGCAGCCTTTCGCTTTCTTTTTCGGCCAGCTTTTTTACGGGAATCTTAGTCCAAAGTGCCACCACTTCGGCAATCTCATTTTCCCCTACTATATATTCTTTTCTTTCGTCGTCTTTTTCCATACGTTTTAACGTACGGTCATACTTCTTAATAAGTTCGTCCTGTTTCTTCTTAAGCTCTCCCGCCTGCGTAAAAGCCTCTATCTTAATTGAGCGTTCTATCTGCAGATCAATTTTCTGTATTTCCTCGGCAAGCTCCTTGAGCTTATCCGGCTGCTTGGACATTTTGAGCCTTACCGCAGCTGCTGCCTCGTCAATTAAATCAATGGCTTTATCCGGCAGATTTCTGTCATTAATATATCTGGAGGAAAGCGCTACAGCTGCCTTAATAGCCTCGGGTGTAATGGTAACCCTATGGTGATCCTCATATTTATAAGCTATTCCCTTCAATATATTTTCAGCTTCCTCCACCGTGGCTTCCTCTACCGTTACAGGCTGAAATCTCCTCTCAAGTGCGGCATCTCTTTCAACGTATTTTCGGTATTCCGCTATCGTTGTAGCGCCAATAAGCTGAATCTCGCCTCTTGCAAGCGAAGGTTTCAAAATATTTGAAGCATCTATTGCGCCTTCGGCACCTCCGGCACCGATGATTGTATGCATTTCATCAAGAAAAAGGATGATATTTCCGTCATCAATTACTTCTTTTATTACCTTTTTAATTCTTTCCTCAAACTCACCGCGGTACTTACTGCCTGCCACCATTCCGGACAAATCCAGGGTCATAACCCGCTTGTCCTGTACCGTAAAGGGCACATCTCCCATTACGATTTTCATAGCCAGTCCCTCTACTACCGCAGTTTTTCCTACTCCGGGCTCACCGATGAGACAGGGATTATTCTTGGTCCTGCGGCTCAAAATCTGTACCACACGCCGTATTTCATCTTCCCTGCCTATAACCGGATCAAGTCTGCCTTCCCTTGCAAGTGCAGTCAAATCACGGCTGTACTGCTCAAGGGTTGAAACAGAGTTCTTTTTTCTGGCTGTTTTTTTACCTAAATCCTCTTTATAAAGGGATTTATCCTCTCCCATAGCCGCCAGCACTTCAACATACAGCTTCTGGATATGAATACCCATAGTATTCAACAGTCTGACCGCTACGTTTTCGCCCTCTTTTAAAAGTGCAAGCAGAATATGCTCGGTCCCGGTCTTATCGCTGCGAAACCGCTCCGCCTGTCTATGAGCTTCCTCTATGACTTTCTCGGCTCTTGGCGAATAGCCCTCCCGTTCTGCCAGCATAATTGAGCTTTCCGGTGCCAGCAGTTCTTTTATCATTTCCTTAATCCGCTGTTCATCCACACCGTTTTCTATAAGAACGGTAGCTGCAACTCCTGTATTCTCCTTTAGCAAACCAAGCAGTATATGTTCTGTTCCGATATATCCCTGTTTTAAACTTCTGGCTGCACGTTCAGCCAATATAAGTGCCGTCTTCGCCTTGTCAGTAAATTGTGGCTGCATGATCATACTCCTCCATAATCCTTATATATTCATCTATAAGAGCATGCACTTCTTCTCCGGAAATATAAGAATTATTTTATTTTTTCATATTTAAAAATTCAAACTCAAATTCCTCATCATCTATCATAAAATTCTTAGCCTTTTTCTTTGGAGCAGGTTTTAACTGAGTTTCAGGCTCTTCCTCGTATGTAACTTCCTTAACAGGCATACTCTTTTCATTTTCAATCCTTTTCTTTCTTAAGGAACCCGTCCGGTCTTCCGGTATGGTTCTTTTGACAGGTGTGTCGTTTTCGCGTTTATTACTGCGTGTTTTTTCGTATTCTTCCTGTTCCGGCTCCTCTTCACCCTCATATGCTTCATAGTAAATATCTCTTAGCTTAAAGAAGAGTATTGTCAGTGTAAATGCCATAAGAATGATCACAACAATCATTATAACTATAACAATACGTTGCTTTTTAATTGTAGAAGAATCTACGGATTCATTGAATTCCTGGGAATCTGCCGCAGCCATTAAGTCCTCAAGTTTCTGCTTCTTATTCTCAAGATTATTATAAAGATACCATACTCCTCCATCCTCTGTTTGCTCATATACAACTTCATAATCCCTGTTAACAACTTCCGGTTCCTGTTCATTGTCAATTTCGGGATTCTCTACAGGATTCTCACCCGACTCATCAACCGCCACAAGATCCCCGAGATTCACCAGATCACTTCGCACATAACCTGTCTTCTCCTGTCCGCCTGTTCCGGTAAAAGTGATATAGTACCATGCCTTACCGTCACTGCCGTTTGTCTGTCCGCTGACTACAACCTGTGTATTCTGTGGAATTGTATCCACAATACCCTTGGTTGTGGAAGCACCTCCCCTGATTTTGGCCGCCGGTACCCTAATCGAAGCATACTGGGCAGGCATTTCTGTTTCTGCCGGAATTTCGGCTCCCGATGCCGTGGGTTCAGGTGCCGTTTCCTGAGCGGCAGTTGTTGTTGAAGCTGTTGTACTCTGCACTGTACTTGAAGGAACGGTTCCGGATGAGGCATCCTTTTGTACCAGGTCTGAACGAATATAACCTTTGGTATTGGCATCAACATATATTTCATACCATAATGTTCCGGAAGCATCGGTAATTTCTGCAGTAATGTTAACGGTCTTGCCCTGTGATGAACTGGCAATCACCTCACTGTTTATATCAGCCGATTCCCTGATCTTAGCTGAGGGTGCCGTAATTTTTCCCGTCGCATCCGCAAAACAGATAGTTTTATTCAGGATAAAAAATGCAACAGCACACATAAATATAAACAGTCCCCTTATGACCTTGTAATTGCTGTACTTCAGAATTTTTTTCATATGAATACCTATACCTTTCTATTCTAGTCAAAAAATCATGGATTTTTCAACTTTTATCACGTATAAAACGCTTTGTACCTTCCTCTCCATCGGTACGCCCGGTGCCGAAACCGGACATCATCTTACTGTGACGCTCATGCAGCTTATTTTCCATTCTTCTGTTAAATTCTACCTCGCACTTCGAGCATACTCTTCCGGATCGTATAGCGGTTCCGCATATTTCACATTTCAAGAATACAGTTGAACCCTCTGCAATCTCTAAGCGGGATTCCCTGAGCATTGTACGGATTGTTTTCTGCTTAACTCCGGTTGCTTCGGCTGCCTCCGCTGCATTTACACCCCTGTGTTTCTCAATATAATTGCGTACCTTGCCATAGTCATCATATTCAATATTTTTGCATTTTTCACATTTATATTCCCCACAGCCCTTAAAAATCATAATACCGCCACACTTTGGACATTCCTGTGGCCTGTTATACACATCAAAACTCTCTAATATTTTTAATTTCTCCGTTCTATCCACATTACCAACCCCCAATTTGTTATATTTACATTTTATGCTTCGTCTATTGCCTTTCCGATATCGGAACGCATATACTTATTAGCAAAACTTATCCATTCCGTCGCCTTGTAAGCATTGGCTCTTGCCTCTTTCAAAGTGGCGCCGGTTGCAGTTACGCCCAGCACCCTTCCGCCGTTTGTAACAATCCTGCCATTATCCAGTTTAGTGCCGGCATGAAAGCAATAACACTTGTTATTATTTTCAAAAGCTTCCAATCCCCCAATTGGATAGCCTTTTTCATATGATACAGGGTAACCCTTAGAAGCCAGAACCACACAAACCGCAGCATTGTCTTCAAACTGAAGATCAATTCTGTCTAAGGTACCGTCTATACAGGCTTCCACAACCTCAATGATATCATTTTTCATACGCGGAAGTACAACCTGTGCTTCAGGGTCCCCAAAGCGGGCATTGTACTCAAGTACCCTTGGACCATTCCCGGTAAGCATCAGTCCGAAGAAGATCACTCCCTTGAAAGGTCTTCCCTCTGCCGCCATTGCATCGACCGTTGCCTGATATATATACTTTTTGCAGAAGTCATCCACTTCATCCGTGTAAAAAGGACTTGGTGAAAAGGTTCCCATTCCTCCGGTATTCGGGCCCTTATCTCCATCCTGCGCACGTTTGTGGTCCTGCGCCGATGACATAATTTTAATTGTCTTACCGTCAACGAAGGATAATACGGAAACTTCCCTTCCGGTCATAAACTCCTCAATCACCATGCGGCTGCCGGCATCACCAAACTTCTTATCTTCCATTATACTCTTAACACCGTCCAAAGCTTCATCCAAATTATTGCAGATAAGCACGCCCTTACCAAGCGCAAGACCGTCAGCCTTAAGAACTATAGGCATTGGGGCGGTTTTAAGATACTCCGCAGCTTTTTTCGGGTCATCAAAAGTCTCGTACGCTGCAGTCGGTATATTATATTTTTTCATAAGCTCTTTGGAAAAAGCCTTGCTTCCCTCTAAAATTGCGGCATTCTTCCTTGGACCGAATACCTTAAGCCCCTCAGCCTCCATTACATCCACAAGACCGCCTACCAAAGGATCATCCATACCCACGATTGTCAGGTCTATAGAATTTTCTTTGGCAAATGCGGTTAATTTATCAAATTCCATAGCACCTATCGGAACGCATTCGGCAATCTGACCGATTCCCGCATTGCCGGGTGCACAGTATATTTTATCGACCTTACTGCTTTTTGCCACACTTGATGCAATCGCATGTTCACGGCCGCCGCTTCCTACTATCAATACTTTCATGTATATACCAAGCCTTTCTCAATTAATAACACTTGTAATTTTATTGTTAGCTATCATATCTATGGCCTTGGGAAGAAGTTCCCATTCCGCCTGCTCCATAACTCTCTTTTGCAGGATTTCGGGGGTATCCTCCTCTTCAACATAAACTGCCTTTTGTAAGATTATCTGTCCCGTATCGGTACCCTCATCCACAAAATGTACGGTGGCTCCCGTCACTTTCACGCCCTTTTTCAAGGCTTCCTCATGCACCTTCAGCCCGTAAAAGCCCTTACCGCAAAAAGACGGAATAAGTGAGGGGTGTATATTGATTATCCGGTTTCTGTATTCATGGATAATCCGCTCGGGAAGTACCACCAAAAAACCGGCAAGGACGATCAGGTCCGGCTCTTTCTCATTAATTGCCTGCAACAAGGCCACGTTAAACTTTTCCCTGTCATCATAGTCCTTGGGAGATACACAGACTGCATCAATCCCTGCGCCTTTGGCCCGTTCGAGTGCATAGGCATTACGGTTATTGCTGATAACGCGGACTATCTGTGCATTGGTTATCTTTCCGTCTGCAACCGCGTCAATTATTGCCTGCAGATTTGTCCCTCCGCCCGAGACGCACACAAGTACATTTAACATTTATGCTCCTCCAATATCAGGTGTTATTTTAATGTAACGCCTTTCTCTCCTGCTATCGTCTGTCCTATTATATAAGGGGTCTCACCTGCTGCCTCTATTGCCTTCATAGTCTTATCCACATCCGCACCATCCACTGCAAGCACCATTCCAAGACCCATGTTATAGGTATTATACATCATCTTCTCTTCAAGATTGCCCGTCTTTTGAAGCAATATAAATATCGGCGGAATTTCGTATGAATCCTTTTTAATCTCGGCATTTATGCCATCCGGAAGCATTCTCGGAATATTCTCATAAAAACCGCCTCCTGTGATATGGCTGCAGCCTTTGACCGTAACTCCCGCATCCTTAACGGATTTAAGAGCCTTAACATATATCTTGGTCGGCTTAAGCAGAGCCTCGCCAAGTGTCGCTCCAAGCTCGTCATAATATGTATTAAGACTTTCTTTTGACATATCGAAAACTTTTCTTACAAGTGAAAAACCGTTACTGTGTACGCCTGAGGAGGCTATCCCTATCAGTGTATCACCGGGTTTGATATTCTCTCCGGTTATCAGCTCTTTCTCATCAACCACACCTACCGCAAATCCGGCAAGGTCGTATTCATCCTCCGGATAAAAACCGGGCATCTCTGCGGTTTCCCCGCCTATCAATGCCGCCCCCGACTGCTTGCAGCCATCGGCAACCCCTTTGACTATAAGGGCTATCTTCTCCGGAAAATTCTTACCGCAGGCAATATAGTCCAGGAAAAACAGCGGTTCACCGCCTGCACAGGCAATGTCATTCACGCACATAGCCACACAGTCAATTCCTACGCTATCGTGTTTATCCAGCAAAAATGCCAGCTTGAGTTTGGTTCCCACGCCGTCTGTACCTGACACCAGTGTCGGTTTTTCCATATCTTTTATCTTAGCAAGGGAAAAGGCACCTGAAAATCCACCCAGTCCACCCAGAACCTCCGGACGCATCGTTTCGTTTACATGCTTTTTTATCAGTTCTACCGATTTATAACCCGCCTCAATGTTTACGCCTGCTGATTTGTAGTCCATTTTTGCCCTCCGTTAGTGGTTTAGTAGTTCTTATAGCCTGTTTCCTGTAATCTTGCATCTTTTTCCTGAACACTCTCTTTCAATTTAAGAGAATAGTCCTTCAAACGCTGTAACAACTCAGGGTCCGCTGTTGCTAAAATTTTGGCAGCAAGGATCCCGGCATTCTGTCCCCCGTTTATTGCAACCGTCGCAACCGGAATTCCTGAAGGCATCTGCACTATTGAATAAAGTGAGTCCACTCCGCCCAGATCAGATGTCTTCATAGGTATTCCTATGACCGGCATCGGGAATATTGCCGCACACATACCCGGTAAATGAGCAGCCTTTCCGGCTCCGGCAATTATCACCTTAAAACCTTTGCTTTCCGCACTTTTTGCATATTCAAAAAATACATCCGGCTCTCTGTGGGCCGATATTATTTTCATCTCATATGAGATTCCCAGCTCCTCCAAAATATCTGCGGCCTTCGCCATTACGGGCATATCCGAATCGCTGCCCATTACTATTCCTACCTGTGCCATATGTTAATCCTCCGTTCGTCATCCACAACATCTTGTGGCAAAAAGCAATCTATTCCATTTATAGTGTACTAAATTTTGTGCCAATAAGCAATATTTATTTCATTAAAAAATAATTAAAAAGAGTCAGTCCTATACAACTAATTAACGAACTTAAAAAAGCATCAATCATTATGATTGATGCTTAATAGTTTTACTAAACTGTTATATTGCATTTTTCAAGGCTTAACCTTACTTTATCTGAATTTGCAAAACCAATGAATTTTTCTGCATTCTTTACAAGTAATTCATTTAGGAACGCAACATCCTGCCTTGTTAATTGCTGTATTTTATACCTATACTCCTTTGTACCATCTTTTAAAAATTTATTATCCGGCATTGCTATAGTATTTGCATTACCAAATCCCAGGCATTTTGACAACGAATCGGCATTGTCCGGATAAATAATATTATAAGGTGCACCGGGCAGACATATTTTGAATGCCGGACTTACTGTTATGATTGCCATATTATTTGCCAAAGGAAAGATTGCATAATCTTGTGGAGATGACATATTCAAAAGCATATCAATATATGGGTCATATCTGACTTCGAGCATATTCAGCATAGCATTCAGCTTTTTTACACTCATAGGACCTCTGTAACCCGCCCATCCTCTGTCAGAAATAATGAAATCTTCTTTACAATTATTGGTCTTTACAAAAACATTATAAGAATAAACAATATCTTTTATAAAAGTAAACAAATTCATATTATTTGACGCAACATCAAGCAGTTCATCCAATTCCCGGCATTCTAGGATTCTATTTATATTTTCAAAAAAGCCACCGCCAAAAAAGTCTTTTTGCGAATTATCCTCCGGGATAAAACCATCCCGCTTAAGCACTTGATACCAGGCGTTATGTACAAGATCCTCATCTTTGACTCTTAATATGGTAATAATCAAATACTTCTTTAAAATCAAAAGTTCTTCTGCAGTCAGAGCTATTTTATAATTCTCACACAGTATTTTCCGATTCAGAATATTTGCAAATTGAACCTCAATATTATGACAGAGGTCTTTTTCCAGTTCTTCCGGATAATAACCCTTTTCTGAAAAAACTGATTTTGCTGTTCTTGACTCAGTTGTTTGTTTTTCGATATCATAATATAGTATCTTTTCATTTTCACAAAAGTGTCTGAGTATAAGCTGTGGAATATAATGACTGTTAACCACTAAAGGTACCTCCGTTAATGTTGATTTTCAAACGCTTCATTAAGAACTTCACAGCCTTCCAGAACAAATTTTCCTTCAATGATAATTGGAATAACCTCGTTTTCACCTGTCACAACCGAGAGTTCACCCAGTTCATCATAAGGTATGGTAATATCAGTGTGACAGTTATAATACGCTTTTTCGATATCTTCTTTTCGCAAAATCGAAACTTCGTTATCCCTTGCTATGATTTCCTTTCCGTCAGGATTGTATACTTTCACATCTTCCGAGTGGGAATAACAGGTATCGCCCACCGCAAAGTGCGGTCCTGTTTTTTCCGCTATCAGAATAGGCATCTTATCTTCTATTCCATATTTTCTTGCGGCCACATAAGCAGTGGTATTTGTCCCAATCGCAAACTCACCGATTGGAAGTGTATCGTGATGATAGAGTACGTTATCCTTGATATATTTTCTGTTTTCCTCCTGCGTATCAAAATTGGCACAGTTATATTCGGTGACCATCCCGTTCTCAAAAGAAATGGACAGATCCTTATACTCCAGTTCTCCCAAAAATACCCGTGTCACGTGAAGAGTACCTTCGGTTCCCTCAAGCCTTGGAGAGGTAAAAACCTCTCCCACCGGAATATTAACATCTGCAACACAGTTTTCAAAGTTGGTCTCTTTCTCAGAATTTTCCAAGGTGTGCAGATTTATCTTTAAATTGGTACGATTGGCTCCCATACCCTTTATAAGTACATAATCCCCTTTATCCAGAGTATCTATGATCGTCTGCTGGATTCCCTGATACAGCTTATAGTCCAGCGTATTTATACGTATGATTTCATCAAAGATTTCCTCATATTTCTCTCCTATATCCGGAACAGGAAACGCTATGATTGTAAAACTCCGCTCCTCACCCTTGATATACTTATTCTGCATCGCTCCTAGCTTGGACATATACTCTACGGAAAGTTTCTGCTGCTTATCGCTTAGCTTGCAGGCGCTTTCTTTATTCTGAGGAACAAAGGGCAGCTCACCGAATATTTCAAGCACGGCAGGTCCCCCAAAGACAGCCGCCTCATTTTTAAGTTCCTCATATGCTTTCTGCATACATTCGAGTTTGCGCTCTACAATCGTACCGTCCAGAAACAGCGCCTGGTCATCCTTGTGGTCATAATCAAACTGCTTGTTCGGATTCGCCCCGAAATATCCGTTTTTATTTACATTGCGCCCCTGAAAAATACTGTAACCGGCACGATATGCGGTGGCCTTTAGACCGATTCGGTCAAAATTGAGTACCGCCTGCCTCATCATCCTTTCAAAGCCGAGCGCATAACGTATATTTACCGTTTTCTTAATGGAAATATCCTTATTACCTACCTCAAACCCAATGCGGTATCCTTCCGTATAAGTGTCAGCCATAAGACGCAGAGTGCTTTCTGACAGCTGTGTCAGGTGCTTTGCGGTCCTGATTTCATTCTCTGTCACATATTCTCCATAATAATATAAATACCTTATATCCGATAAGTCGCTCTCCATTATTATTCTGGTGGCAAAATCCCGCTGCGGAAGAAGCTGGGATGCAAGCCTTTCATATGCCTGCATTTCATAATAATCATTTACATACCAATAAATAATCTGCCTTAAGTGCTCCTTTGCCGGAACTTCCTCCGCAAAGCTCTGATACACTTCCAACAGCAGTTCCATACGAATGACCATGTCAGTCAATAATTGTTCATATGCCGCAGGAATCATACCTCTAAGCTCCGTATATACAAAACTCAGTTCCCGTCCGATTGACTCACCAAGACAATCCAGTGCATAGTCAGGGTTAGCATAGCTGTGTGTATAGTTCTCCGGAAGAATGTCCTCATACAATGCACGGTTTTTCATTTGTAACTCCTCTAAGGGAGCCTTATACAGGCTGCCATCCGATACAAAGTTCCATGTATCAACCATCATCAGGACAAACTCAGCCATTCTTTTAAAATAGTCCTGATAAACCTTGTCGCAGATTTGCTCCGAGGGAAGCTGAGTTATCCGCTCCAGTGCCAGCTCATATCTTTCCTTCAATATTTCATTTTCCTGAACTTTGTCTATTTCCTGCATTCCATTATTCCTTTCATATAAATTATGCATTATATTCAACTATTGCCAAGCGTGAGACCTTAGGGAGCATTATCACCCTCCGACTCCATATGCCCCCGCATACAAAATAAGGCTTATAACCGCAAGTGCTGCAACATTCAACACTATACCCAGATACGAAAAGAAATAGTATTTATCCTTTTCCGTCTTGGAAATGACTCCCAGGGTCACTCCCACAAAGGCAAATATTGTAACAAGTAAGGCTGCAGCTCCGTATTCACGAGGCACATTTCCCGAATTGCGGTAGCTCATTATAAGGGCATAAGCCAGTGTAATAAGGGATATTACGCCTAGTATCGTTGCCATGATTCCCTTGGTCGTATGGCTTTTATTTGTAAAAATATAGCTGTTCTTACGGCTCATAAGTACTCCTTTTCCTATAAAAAAGTCAGGCCCATCCGCCTGACTTATGATGGGCATTCCTCACCATACCCATTATTATATCAGAATAATATCTTGTTTCTACCAGCCAGAAGCTTGGCTCCCCCGATAAGAAGCAGAACTCCGCCTGTAACTCCAAATACTATTGATATCACTCCAACCGCAATATTCATAGCTCCGGCACCGCCCATTGTTTTATATGTTCTTTCTTCCATTATGATATCATCCCTTTCCATAAGCCTGTAAGGCTCATTTATTATTTTGCTCCGTACTGCTCATAATATGCATCAATAGCTGCTTTCAAAGTATCATCTATATATATCGTACCTTTATATGGCTTGTTATGTAAACAAGCAACTACATCTTCCATAGTAACAATTGCATTTGCTCCGAAACCATATTTGCTTCGAATCTCTTCAAGTGCGCTCTTTTCGCTCTCAAGTCCCCTCTCCATACGGTTCAGAGATACCATAAGACCTATGACTTCCACATTTGCCTGAGCCTTGATGATAGGGAAGGTCTCTTCTATGGATTTGCCGGAAGTGGTAACATCCTCGATTATAACTACCTTATCGCCATCCTTTAACTTGCTTCCAAGAAGGATACCCGTATCCCCATGGTCTTTTACCTCTTTACGGTTAGAACAGTATCTGATTTCCTTGCCGTAAAGCTCACTTATAGCCATCGTAGTTGCAACACTAAGGGGAATACCCTTATATGCAGGCCCGAATAGTACGTCAAAGTCAAGACCGTAGTGGTCATGGATAGCCTTAGCATAGTATTCTCCCAGCTTACGCAGCTGCGCACCTGTCACATAGGCTCCCGCATTCATAAAAAAAGGAGATTTCCTTCCGCTTTTTAATGTAAAATCACCAAATTTAAGTACCTGACACTCTAACATGAACTCAATAAATTCCTGCTTGTACTGTTCCATTTTGTGTAAACCTCCTTTTGTCAATTTGTACCATTTCTTATACTTTTCATAGTCTAACACAAAATCGGGGGGTTTTCAATTGGTTTTGGGGAATAGCAAAAAAATCCCTCTTGACACATCCAGACTATTATGGTAGTCTTAATTAAAACCGCGGACTATTACAATAGTCTGATTCCGACAAGAAAGGAGACATACCATGAAACTCTTCGACTCAGAACTAAAAGTAATGGAAGTTCTATGGGAACAAGGCAGCCTGCCTGCCCGTGATATTGTAGATGTGTTATCGGCCAAAATAGGCTGGAACAAAAACACCACCTACACCGTAATCAAGAAATGTATTGAAAAAGGCGCCATCGAGCGTGAGGAACCCAATTTTTTATGCAAACCTCTTGTGACTAAAGACGAAGTTGCACAGAGTGAAACCGAGCAGTTAATAGATAAAATGTTCGGCGGTTCAAGCGAACTGTTTTTCTCATCTTTTCTTAAAAATCAGGGAATCTCCGAGGAAGATGCCAAACGACTTTCCCAAATGATAAAGGAGGCTAAGTAATATGCTGCATTTTAGAATGAATATGCCCTTTGTACTAATGGCTTTCTACGGAAGCCTTATGATTATAATTGTTCTGCTGTTTCGCGCTTTTCTTAAGGATAAGCTGCCTAAGTTTGTTTTTCCGATACTTTGGTGTGTTGTACTGCTGCGCCTGCTTGTACCATTTTCCTTAAGCAGTCCCTTAAGTATCAAAGTATCTGATAATTCGCAGTTATCTATGTTGTCTGAATTTATCAATGCCATAGGTGTAAATGCTTCAAGCGATACAGCCTATGCATCGTCTACTTATGAGGAGGAGGATAGCATAGCTGCAAGCGGTACAGGAGTAGACCATCCCGACATTAGTGCGGATATACCGGAAGATACCCCTATTTTTCAATATTCTGATGTGATTGAAACACAATCAGAAACACCTATTACAATTACCTATGCCGGTACGGCATCATATACTATGGGTGATATTAGATTTTTACCTTTTAATACATTAATATTAATTCCCGTATTTTATTTTGCAGGCATGTTAATAACAGTAGTTATTTTATTATTGCAAAGAATACGTTATATTTCCAGGCTGAAAAACCGCCTGCTAATCGAGCATAACGAAACCATAAACAATATTCTGCGCGAAATGAATATGGGACATATACTGGTATTTACCAATGATGAGATTGCTTCTCCTTTGGTATGCGGTTTATTTTCACCCCGCATCTATCTGCCAACAAGGATGGATTTTGGTAATACGGAGCTTCTTGGCCACATACTTACACACGAAGTCATGCATATAAGAAGGAAGGATAACTGGATTAAAACAGCTATGCTGGCAGCGTTTATCTTAAACTGGTTCAATCCTTTAGTCTGGCTGATGTCAAAATATCTTTCATCGGATTTGGAAACCGCATGCGACGAGGCTGTCCTTACGAAATACCATGAAGAAGAATCAAGGAAAAGCTATGCTTACAGTCTTCTTGCAATGGCAATAACAGGAAACCGGCCTACGCTGCTTTACAGTGCCTTTTCCAAAACGGAGGTAGAAAAACGCATTAAAAATATACTGAATTATAAAAAAGCATCTGCTTTACTTATTACTTTTACTGCAGTATTCATATTGTGCAGTACAGTTGCATTTGCTACGGGACCGCAGGCTCCTTTTTCCTCATATTTGTCTTCCTATTGTGCAAGCAGCAGCTGTCGATGGGGCGTTAAAGTTAGCATAACACGTGATATTTTACTTGGCAAAAATGCTCAAAAACGTGCTGATGATATCGTATTAGACACTCTTAGAACAGATACAACAAATGACCCTGAACTTATAGAAAATCGTATCCGGCAGGCTCTGGCTAATGAGTTTAACGTGGAAACAGGCGCCTTTGACTTTAGCTTCAGCTTATGCTTAGATGATGAAGAGAGGGATAAAGAGTGGGAAGAATGGAATCTTACAAAGGATACCCATGGCTATTTTCTCTACAAAGGCGAGCCTGTCAGGGTTTATATTGACGAAGGGGGCGGTTACTATCAATCCAGAGAAGAGGGTTCAGTTGACATAACTGTGGAGAGGGATAAATACGGGTATATAAGCCGTATTGTGGAATTGCGTGAAGGCGACAGCGATTTTGACCGCCGCACCAGAGATATCGAACATTAATATGGAATTAAAAAGCGGGGCGCTTATCTTCCAAGCGCCCCCGCAATATCTTCTTTCATCGCAAGCACTGCCTCTCTTGAAGCCTCTGCGAAATGCTCTGCTCCAAACTTAGCATACTGCTCCTGCTGATACGCCGCTATAATGCCTCTGGATGAATTTACTATTGCTCCGAGTCCGTCTTCATTAAAGAAATGTACAAGATCGGCGCCCTTTCCGCCCTGAGCCCCATATCCGGGCACAAGAATGAAGGTCTTAGGCATAAGCTTACGCAATATCTTACCCTGCTCCGGATAAGTTGCGCCTACCACTGCGCCTACATTACTGTATGAGCTTCCCATACAGTCCTCACCCCATTTTGCAACCATCTCACCGACATGCTCATAGAGCGGTCTTTTGTCTATCACACGGTCCTGAATCTCACCGCTGCTGGGATTTGATGTCTTTACCAACAGGAATATTCCCTTATTTTCTTCCTTACATACCTTAATAAAAGGTGTAACACCATCTGAGCCAAAATAAGGATTCACAGTTATAAAGTCCTCGTCAAAACCACTGTAGAGCTTACTTCCTACCTGTACTTTTCCAATGTGCCCTATTGCATATGCTTCGGAAGTCGAACCAATGTCACCACGTTTGATATCACCGATTACAACAAGCCCTTTTTCCTTACAATAATCCACGGTCTTTTTAAAAACAACCAATCCTTCTATGCCGAACTGTTCATACATAGCAATCTGAGGCTTGACCGCGGGAATTAAATCACATATGTTATCTATTATTCCTTTATTAAAAAGCCATATTGCCTCTGCTGCGCCCTTAAGCGTTTCACCATATTCGTCATATGCCTTTTTCTTCAAATGCTCCGGAACATATTTAAGCATTGGGTCCAGACCCACAACAATCGGCGCTCCGGTCTTTTTAATCTTTTCAACTAATTGATCAATCATAATGCTTTTCCCTTTAAATCCTGCAGAACAAACTGGTTTTCAATATATTCCTCAATCTGCGCTCTGGTAACCCACTGATATTCTCCAAACTCCTCCGGTAAAACTATGTTATGCTCTTCTTCATCTGCAATGGAACATATATACGCTATACCTATACAATGTGTATCTGCCAGCATATTCGACCAGGTATATTCAATTTTCTCTATTCTACCGTCTATGGACAAAAGCTCATGAATTGCACGAGTCATTGCATCATCCGGAGCTTCCCCATGGTTTACTTCAGTATCTATAAATTCCCAAACAAACGGATCCGGAATACGGTCATCCACCCATCTTTTTATTAACAGATACTTATCTCCCTTTTTAATAATTCCCTTAACACGAACGTATGTATTTCCCATAATTTCCACCTCTCCTCATATTGACCGGTATAGTCAATGTACTGATTACAACAATCTGTTATTTTCACAACTACTATATATAGTACCATTGAGGTATACTATTGTCAATATATAACACTTACGGGAATTATAATCTATCTGGTCTTCAAGAACTTATATTCTCTCTGCGCTTCCTCATCATCCGGATAGGATTTCAAATAATTACTCATAAGAGCCGCCGCTGTCTTAAAATCCTCCATATATTCATAGGCAACAATTTCATTGAATTTAAGCGACTGCATTATTTCATTACCCTCAATATTCATACCTTCCTGAAAAGAAGAAAGCGCCAGCTCATACTCACCCATCTGTATACGGCATAACCCCAGTTGATTATAGATTTCCGCCTTACTCTGGTCTAGCAGGGTATAATCATTATATATACTGGAAGCATAATTGTAGTCTCCCAACGCCTCATAGGTTCTTCCAAGATATAAGGCAGCCTCATAATCCGAAGAAATCTTAACTTTCAAAAGATACTCTCTGGCATTTTCGTAATCCTCAAGGTAATAGTAAATGCGCCCCATATCATAGTTATTTATGGATTTTTCATTCTCGGCTATCGCCTGTTGCAGATATTCCCTTCCTATATCCTTATAGCCGTTGTCCGTAAGTGCATTGTAAATTTGAATCAGGCGGTTATAATCATTTTTGTCCAATGCAATCGCACTGTCAAAATCCAGCTTTGCGTCCTCAAAACTGCCACTGTAAAGCTTTACGCAGCCTCTTAAATAATATGCTTCCTTTTCTTTGGGTCTCAGTGCAAGGATTGCATCATATGTAGAAATTGCATCCTCATTTTGATTATTTCTATAATACGCGGTTGCAAGATAATAATTTATATCATAATCCATATCTACGGGAGTTCCGTCGCTAAGCTGCAGTGCCCTTTCAAAATATGTAATAGCATCTTCATACTGAGACAGACCCATATATGCCAGACCAAATCCCCGGCATACCTGCCTTTCATCCTCACCATCGGAGAGCGCATCTTTGAAATAATCCAGTGCTTCATTGTATTCAAGGTTCTGAACGGCTTCCATGCCGGCCGTAAGATTGTCGGGATCTTTCTCGGCACCGCAGCCGGTACAGAATATCGCAAGCGCTATGCCGGCAACTATCAGTTTTAACTTACTCATTTGTTTTTCCTCAATTATTTTAATCAATTACTTGGATTACAAAACTCACAAACAGGCGCCTTGCAATCTAATTCTTTATAATTTTCTTATAATTAAATGTTACTATATATTACTATTTTAGCACAGATAAATTACCGCGCCAATCACTAAATAAGATTTCCAAACACCAAATCCTTAATAATTCCGAAAAATTCCCTTACCATATTATTAAGCTGAAAAATAATATTGGAATCCGCCGATATACCGCAGACATTCTTAATCCCCTGATGTCTTGCAAGATGAACACCGCGGAATACATGAAAATTGTTGGTGACAATCCCCACCCTGTCATTTTCCTTATCAAGAAATACTGCACTGTAGGCTATATTTTCCGAAGTATCCGTGGACTTGTCCTCCATGATTATTCGTTTACCCTCAATCCCTCTTTCCGTAAGATAATCATACATGCCCTGCGCCTCACTTCGGGGTTCATTATAGCCCTGACCGCCTGAAACAATGCACAACGTGTTTTCATTTTCTATCAGATAATCGTAAGCTTCATCCAGGCGGAATTTGAGCGCCGCGGAAGGTCCGTTTTCCTTTACCTGCGCCCCCAGAACAATAATATAATCCAGATTTGATTCTCCTTTTGCCCCAAAGGAGCTAATGATACAGGCTTCAACCGCAACAAATATAATAACACTTGTTACCAAAATACCAACAGCCGTATATCTGAATCCGGCAGGTATCCTGCTCCACCAATTAAAATGTATCATCACCGCAAGTCCTGTAAAAAACAAGCCCGCCAATCCCCAGAACATATAAAACCTACCGCCGGAATGTATACTGAAAATCAGTGCACAATAACCAAAACACAATAAACTGCACAGGATAAATATAATCATCTTTTTCATACTGCTTTCTCTCTGTTTATCTCCGATAATATACCATTATAAATGCCGGCCCCCAACAGAGAAGCCGGCATTTAGCTTAACCTTCCATATGACTTTCTATACATGCAACAATCTTTTCCTGAATCGGCAATACTTCTTCAAGAAGCGTTCTTGCCGCTTCAGGGTCACCCGCACGAAGCAGGTCTACAATCTTAGTGTAGGCTTCGTAAACAGGAGTAATAGACAAATTTCCCGATGTTCCTTTGATTGCATGTGTCTTTTCTATTACTTCATTATAGTCCGTGCCGTCAAAATCAGGTTGCACATTATATGTGTTAATAGCCTTGACAAAAGAACCAAGCAACCTGGTATACAGTTTTTCGTTTCCGCTTATACGTTTTAGTCCTTCGTCAATATCTACACCCAATTCTCTAAGCTCATCAAAAAGACTCATCGAATTTGCTCCTCTCTATATTAATATTTTCCAAAATCATCTCCAAGTGAAATCAACTGTTCGTTAGCACTGGAGATAATGTTTGCTGTCATGCCTGACGAATATGAACCGCTTTTAAATGAAATTGCAGAGTCCGAACCAAGATTATATGCTGAAAGCAGCTCTCTCATTCGGGAAGCCTGACCTGAAAGTTCTTCACTGGCTGCCGCACACTGCTCACTTGTAGCAGAGTTAGTCTGAACTACCTGAGATACCTGTGTTATGGCCTGCTCAATCTGTGCTACCGCAGTTGCCTGATAATTGGAAGATTCTGCAATACCGTTGATAATCTTCTCACTATCCTGCACAACTCTGGCAATTTCTTCCATAGCCTTGGATGTATCATTTACAATTCTGGAACCCAAACCAACTTTACTGATTGAATCCTCAATTAAGTCTGCTGTCTCGGCAGATGCCGCAGCACTCTTTGCAGCAAGGCTTCTTACTTCTTCTGCCACAACCGCAAAACCTTTTCCTGCCTCTCCTGCTCTTGCAGCCTCAACTGCCGCATTCAAGGCAAGGATATTGGTCTGGAAAGCTATATCGTCAATTGTCTTGATAATCTTGGAAATATTTTCAGAAGACTTATTGATATCCTGCATAGCAGACATTGTATCCTGCATCTGCCTGTTTCCTCTTTTAACCTCATCAATTGCCTTGGCAACCAGAGAAGCAGCCTCATTGGCCTGCTCGGCATTCTGTTTTGTCTTATCGGCAATCTCATCAATAGATGCTGTAACCTCTTCAATCGCACTTGCCTGCTGTGTTGAACCCTGTGCCAGAGACTGGCTTGCGCTTGCAACCTGAGATGCACTGATGGTAACCTGTGAACATGACTCACTGATGTTGGTAAGTGTACGCAGGTTATCGGAGACCAGCTGTTTCAAGGAATTACCCAGAACATCATCGTTGGAACTCGGATTAACTTTAACGGTAAAATTACCCTGAGCCAATTCTTCCGCAACACCTGCCTGATATTTGATATTATCAATTACTTTTTGATAATCATCTACCAAATCTCCAAATTCGTCATTATGAAATTTAACCATATGGATATCGTTTACACGTCCCAAAGCAATTTCCTTTGCCACATCGCCCATTTGTTTAACGGATTTTTCAATTTCCTTTATAAGGGCAAATGCAACTACCAATGCAATAACTATGGATACCGCTGTGATTCCGTATGTTACAATAACCGAAATATTTGCAACCGTTTCCAGTCTTTCAAGGTCTGTAATCTTAGCCTGATATTCCGTGAACATATTATTGACTATCATGTTGACCAGTATCAGAACAACCGGAACCGCAAATCCAAGTATTAATTTTGTTTTTATCTTCAGGTTTTTCATATTTCACACCTCTCCCAATCTTATTCTTCATTATTCATTTCGTTTGCCTGTTCCACAACCGACAAATCTTCATCATTTAATAACTTATCCGGATCAAGCAGCAATTTAACGGTATCCCCAACTTTACCTATACCGTATACATATTTATTATGTCCCGACTTATCCGAACGTCCTATAGTCGGAGGCGGAAGTATGTTTTCATCCTTAATTTCAACCACCTCTGCTATTTTCTCCACAATCAGTCCTACCATCATAGACTTTATATTAATAACAATAATACAAGTCCTGTCATTATACTCAAACGGCTCCTGTTTGAACCTCAGTCTAACATCAACAACCGGAATAACCTTTCCTCTCAGGTTGATAAGACCTTTGATATAATCCTCGGTCTCGGGTATTGCAGTAATTGCCTGCAGCTGGATAATCTCATTCACATACTGGATTTCCAGTCCGAAATACTCGTTGCCGGATTTGAAGGTCATATATTTGCCCTTTTGTGCATCATGTTCATTAGCAGCGGCATTATCTTCCTCGACCTGCCTCTTCATTTCTTCCATATGATTACCGTCCCTTTCTACTTTATATTTTACTCGATTAATCCGGCAGCATCCAGTATAAGTGCTATGCTTCCGTCTCCAAGCTGTGTACAACCGGACAGTCCCTTTACTTTCTTAATATAAGAAGGTATGGGTTTGACAACTATCTCCTGTTCTCCTACCAGTTTGTCTACAAAAAGACATACCTTTTTACTTTCCACTTCCAGAATCAACATAACTCCGTCTTCAACGGCTTCTTTGTATTCGGTCAGACCGTACCATTTACCAAGACGCAGAACCGGGAAGCATTCTCCCCTTATCATAATATATTCCTCGCCGTTTGGTTCATGAATCATCATATCTTCCGTCACACGGACAAATTCATTAATTGCACCGGTCTCCATAACAAAAGAGGATTGACCTACTTCCATTACAATACCGTCAATGATTGCAAGTGTAAGAGGAATCTTCAGGCTCATAATACTTCCGGCGCCCTTTTGGCTTTCGATTTCCAGTGAGCCGCCTATTGCCTGAATGTTCTGAACTACCACGTCCATTCCTACTCCACGTCCCGAATATTCGGTAACCACTTCGTTGGTAGAAAAACCGGGAAGCGTTATAAACTGGAATACTTCTTTATCTGTATAAGCACTATCCGGCTTATTGTCATCCAAAAGACCCTGACGTCTTGCCTTGGCCACTATCTTCTCCCTGTCAAGACCGCCACCGTCATCCTCTACACTGATCCACACCTTACCGGCCTCAGTCTTAGCGGAAAGAGTAACCTTACCTCTTTCCGATTTACCGCTGGCACGGCGTTCTTCCTTACTCTCAATTCCATGGTCTACGGAATTTCGCACAATATGCATCAACGGATCGGATATATGCTCAATGATGTTCTTATCCACTTCCGTCTGTTCCCCGACCATGACAAAATCTATGTCCTTACCAAGTTTTCTGGAAACATCGAAGACTATACGGTTCATCTTCTGGAATGTATTTGCAAGCGGAACCATTCGCATTGACATAATAACATTCTGTAAATCGGTAGAAATCTTGGCAAGCTGAGCAGCTGCCTTGTTAAAGTTATCGAGGTTAAGTCCCGGAACTTTAAGATCCGGATTCTGTAATACTACCGATTCCGAGATGACCAGCTCTCCTATAAGTTCCATCAACTGATCCATCTTACTTAAGTTTACGCTGATAAAAGTAGCTTTTTCCGCCTTGGGTTTATCCTTTGCCAGCTTCTTCTGCTTACCGGGCTCCTTGGACTCAATAACGAAGTCACCGGGTGCAAGCGCCGGTTTGGCAGGCTTCTTCTCTTCTGCGGTTTCTGCTTTTGCACTTTCCTGCACGCGGGCTTCAATTTCCTCAACGCTGGATTCAAGATCGATCTGGGAAGCCGGTGCTACATATTCCATGTCAAAGCCTTGCAAAAATTCATTTGCAGTGCATTCTACGACATCGACTTTTTCAATATCGTAACCTACTCCTATAATCTCACGTAACTGTGCTTCGTCCGCCTGAGACTGCAGCAGTATCTTGAAACCTTCCTTTAGAATTACCTCTCCGCTCTCAGGATTGGAAAGAATGTCCTCCGGAGAATACAATAAATCCTCCGCGACCTCCTTTAAGGCATATACTGCCTTATAAGCATGGATATTGGACATTTCCGTATCCGGAAAAAAGTATATATAAATTCTGTAAAAATGGCTGGCACTTGTTGCCATTGGTGCTATATAAAACTGTTTAGGCTCCTCATGCACATTCTCCGGTGGTTCTTTTGCTGCTTTTTTACCGCCCTTGGAATCACCACCGCCGCCCTTAATCTCTTCAAGAAATTTGTCCAGAGTCGCTATGATCTGACTGGCATCACCATCCGCAGGATTTCCGTCACGAATCTTATCCATCTCGTTTGTTATGAAATCCGCTACCTCCAATACATGATCCACCAACTCCAGATGAGGTACATTATCCGGATGGGATTCTCTCAGATAGTAAAAGACATCTTCCAGCTTATGAGCTATAGCCGTGATTTCATCAAACATCATGATGCCCGAAGAACCTTTAATGGTATGCATGGTCCTGAATATTTCATTTATACTGTCTTCATCAAAACAGTCTGCATCTTTCTGCTCAAGAACCATATCCTGCAATTGTTCAAGCAGCTGCCCGTTCTCAAACAGATACATATCCAGCATGCCGTCTGTGCTAAATTCTTCCGCCATATCCTTCTCCTTTCCCACATAGTATATTATAATTCCTTAATCAGATTAAGTCCAGTTTTTTAAGAGCCTGCTCAAATCTGTCCTGATCGATAGGCTTACCGGAATAGATAGTACAGCCTAACTCAAAGGCCATTTTTACGTTAGCCTCGTCATTAAGAGCGGTGGTCATAATAACCTTAACCGCCTTATCCTCCGGAATGTTCCTTTCTTTTTCCAGATTACGGATACCTACAAGTGACTGATATCCGTCCATAACCGGCATCATAACATCCAGACACACCAGATCATACGGTTCTCCGTCCTCCAAGGCCATCATAAATGCGTCTACCGCTTCCATACCGTCAACGGTAACATCACATTCACCGTACTTTGAAAGAAAATTCACCATAAACTTTCTTGTCACAAAATCATCTTCCGCTAATAAAATCTTCATAATGTATCTCCTTTACATTTTATTTGAGTTTTTAATTTATTTAAATAATTAAATTTACATATTATGCAATAAAGAATATACCCTCTTGGGAATATCAATTAACTTTTCCTGATATTCTACCGCACCCAGTTCATATGCGACCTTGGGCATTCCGTAAACCACGCAGGAGGATTCATCCTGACCTATGGTCCTTGCCCCTGCTTTTCTCATAGAAAGCAGCCCTTTGGCTCCGTCACCGCCCATACCTGTAAGGATGATTCCCAGTGCATGTGGACCGGCCGCTTTGGCCACAGATTCAAACAACACCTCTACTGACGGACAATGTCCGTTCACTTTGGGACCGGCTTTGACTTCCACCTGGTAAGAATCGTTCATTTTAACAAGGTGCATATGTTTGTCACCTCCCGGTGCAATCAACATATGTCCCGGAAGAACACGATCTCCGGTCTGTGCTTCCTTAACCTGTATATGGCATTGATCGTTAAGTCTCTTGGCATACATCTCAGTAAACTTAGGCGGCATATGCTGTACGCATACAATGCCCGGAATATCGGTTCCAAACTCCTTCACAACCGAAAAAATCGCCTCCGTACCGCCGGTGGATGCTCCGATTGCCACAACCAGATTGTTCTTGGATACCGTCGGCAAATCCTGCTCACGTTGATTCATCACAGTCTTTTTTATATTGCTTATCTTAGCTGTCGATGCAATCTTAACCTTTACAAGCAGTTCATTCTTTATAAAATCCTCAAGCTGCGCCCTGTTAGAAACCGCAGGTTTGGCCACAAAGTCCACAGCTCCTGCATTCAATGCATCAAATACCTTGTCGCTCAATGAGCTTATTACAACTACAGGAAGCGGATACTGCGGTATTAGCTTCCGCAGGAATTCTATACCGTTCATTCTCGGAAGTTCCACATCCAGAGTCATTACATCCGGTTTATGCTCCAGAATCATGTCTCTTGCCTCAAACGGGTCTCTTGCTGCAGCTACTACCTTTATTGCCGGATCTTTGCTCAGATTCTGAATCAGCAATTCTCTAAATACTATTGAATCTTCTACTACTAATACCTTGATTGGCTGCATTACTAATTTTTCTCCCTCTTTCTGAATATCGACGGCCGTATAAGCTGAAATGGTGTGCTGCTTCTGTCAATGGTCTCTGTGGTTCCTATAAAAAGGTAACCTCCCGGCACTAATGCATCGTATATTTTCTGAATCAGTTTACGCTTCGTCTCATCACTGAAATATATCATAACATTGCGTAAAAATATAACGTGCATCTTCTTTTTAAAGGGAAATGGGTCCATCAGATTAAACTTTCTGAAAATAACCTCATTTTTCAGTTCATCAGTCACCTGATACTGAGTTCCGTCCGCTATTGCTCTAAAAAAATGTCTCTTCCAGTTTTCCGGAAGCTTATCCAACTGCTCATCACTGTAAATACCAAGCATAGCCTGCTGTAACACATTGGTGGAAATATCGGTTGCAAGCACCTTGGTATCCCACTGTCCCCGCTCCAGTCCGAAGAAATCCATCAACAGCATTGCAATCATATAAGGTTCTTCCCCCGTGGAGGCAGCTCCGCACCATATACGCAGATCCCTGGATTCCTGTTCTGTTTTTTTCAGCCACGGCAGCACCGTAGTCTTCATAAAATCAAAATGTTCAAATTCACGCATAAAATATGTATGATTTGTCGTTAAAAAGTTAACAAGAATTTTTTCCTGGGTTCCGGTTATATCACTTTCCACCGCATCCATAAATTCATGATAGGTTTTCCACCCGTTCTTCATCACATAATTCTGCAGTCTTCCGTTTACTATGACTTTTTTGGATCCCAGTTCAATACCATAGCGCTGCTTCATAAAAACCGAGATTCTTTGTAATTCGTCATCTGTCATTTCCAACTTCTTACTCCCCCTGTTGCGTCATAGTATATACAAGTTCAGCAGAACTGTCTTGAAATCTTATCACATATAACAAAAATATCTTTTCCAAACTTCCTACCGGCCTCTTTTCGCATTATTTCAAGAGCTTCTTCTCTGGTATTCATTTCCTTCTCAGTAAGGGAAGTATATCTTTCCATCACTGATACGATCTGTGCCGCAAGCGGTATCTTATCAGCCTTAAGTCCCTCCGGATATCCGCTTCCATCCCATCTTTCATGGTGATAGTGCGCAATTTCAATGGCTGTACTTATAAACTCATTATAATCACTGTTTACAT
The DNA here is from genome assembly GCA_022510525.1 of Lachnospiraceae bacterium. Classification (GTDB taxonomy): domain Bacteria; phylum Bacillota; class Clostridia; order Lachnospirales; family Lachnospiraceae; genus UBA3282. The sequence goes on from JAFLTH010000004.1 coordinate 28,425, forward strand.
AAAGGTCACTTATCAGTCTTGCACCAATATTGGTATGATTCCGAAGTATAAGTGCTTCCTCATCGGTAAGTAATGCTTTCTTGAGTATATCTGTCGGGATGCCTATATAACCGATATCGCACAATGGTGCCGCAAGCTCTATCGTATCCACATACGTATCGGAAATCTTATCATCATATAACGGTGAAAGCTGCATACCCTGCGCAAGTATCCTGCAGTTTTTCCTGAGACGCTCCATATAGCCCGCCTCATAATTGGCATTTTGCACACTTATATTCGTTAAAGCGTATAGTATATTTCTTTTTTCAAGCTCCATCTGCTTCAGCTGCTCTTCCACCGAAGTCTGAAGAAGCCTGTTTGTTTCCATTAGTTCTTTTCTGGCCTCATACAAGCTCAGGCGGATTCCTACGCGCGCCTTTACCACTTCGGGAATAAAGGGCTTGGTTATATAGTCCTCTCCGCCACTCTTGAAACCTTCAACAATATCTTCCTTATTACCAAATGCCGATATGAATATAACCGGTATACTATTTAACTCATTATCCTTTTTGAGTTCCCTGCAAAGTTCATATCCGCTCATACCCGGCATTGAAATATCAGTCAAAATAAGCTGAGGCATATGTTCCTTAGCCAATTCCAAGGCCTCCTGCCCGTTTTCCGCAAGAAGGGGGAGGCAGCCCATGCCTTTTATTATCTCTTCAAGAACCAGCCTGTTTGCTTCAACATCATCCACGATAAGAATTTTCTCGTTATGCAACATATTAACCTCTTAACCTAAAACCGTATTCAATTCCTCATACTCGGCATTCACCTTCTCGTAATTCTCTTTCTGTACTGCCATTTTTAACCTGAGGATAATGCGGGAAACCTCGCGCGGCGCTCCGTCCGAAAGCTGCCTTATTGTATCCATAAACATCTCTGCTTTTTCCCAGTTTTCCATTTCCACACACAAAATCAGTTTGGAGAGGTTCTTCTTAAGAGCCTCTATATTCTCCGGTGTGCCGTATTCTATTGCATTACCGGTATCATCTGCTTCTTCTTCTGCAAAAGATGACCTGAACATCGCCGGACGTACCGAGTTGGCATCATCCTGTGACAGTGCTGCATTCTCTTCTTCACTTATTCCTACCCAGATAGAGAAAGAAAAGGTTGTTCCTTTGTTTTTCTCTCCCTCTGCCTCAATTTTACCCCCCATAAGCTCTACAAGCTGCTTACAGATATTAAGTCCGAGTCCCGTACCTCCGAACTTCCTCGAAATCGATGCATCTACCTGTGAAAAGCTCTGGAACAATTTATCTTTATCTGCCTTATCAATTCCGATTCCGGTATCTTTTACAATAAAGAATAATTCCATCTTATCCTTTACCCGTGCCGTTCTGACAACTTCCAGAGTAATCTTACCCACATTGGTAAATTTCAGGGCATTGGATAAAAGATTATTAAGTATCTGAACTATACGCAGTTCATCCCCTATTATATTCTCAGGTATCTGAGGTGATACAGTCATAAAAAACCTGAGACCTTTTTCGGTTATCTTATTGATATGCTGGGCTTTCACATAATCCAGCATATTGCGGAAATTGAACTGGCGGGGCTCCAACTGAAATTTTCCTGCTTCCAGCTTGGAAAAGTCCAGTATGTTATTAATAATCTTATTCATATCGCCGCAGCATCGTTCAATCAGTTTAAGCGGCTTAAGTGTCTGTTCGTCCGTAACGAACTCAAGGAGTTCTTTCACATTACCAAGCACTCCGTTTACCGGTGTCCTAAGCTCATGAGTCACATTAGCGACAAATTCGGACTTTACCTTCATTGCCTCCTGTGCTTCCTGCTTAACATGTTCGATTTCCCTGCTTAAATATTCCTTTTCCAGGGTATCGTTGGCCATGCATATATATGAGGCTACAGCTCCTTCATTAAATATAATCTTAGTTTCAACAGGGAAACAGGTCAGGTTCTTGCGATAAGCCACCAGATTCTGCAGTTCATGCCCGAAGGGATAATCTGTCTCAAAGCCAATCTCCGCAGACTTAAAAGTATTGGGAAAGATGTCGCTGACATTGCGGCCGCACAATGCATCTCCATATTCAAGTTTCTTCTTGGCCGCATCGTTTGCATAACGTATAGTACCCGTACGGTCAAATATAAAAATTATCTCCAGCGCATCCTCTATCGGAAATGCACCTATCTCGCTCCACTCCATTATATGTCTCCCCCTGATAATACTAAAAAAGGCAGCAAAAAACATCACGTTCCTTTGCTGCCTGTATTCAATCTATCATGAAAAATCAAACATATGAATTACTTCTATAACGTTGAAGAAATCTTCTTTGGCAAGCGAGAAACATTCCAGCACATCCGGTGAGAACTGACCACACTCACCTTTCATTATCATATCATACGCTACGCTGTTGGCGTATGCATCCTTATATACCCTGTGGCTTACCAGCGCGTCATAGACGTCTGCAATGGCAACTACCTGTGTATATATCGGAATATCTTCTCCTGCCAGACGGTCGGGATATCCCTTACCATCCCATCTTTCATGATGATAACGGCAAATATTGTAAGCATAACGGTAAAAATCACTCGACTTATCTTTATAGCTTTTCTCAAGTATCTCACAACCAATGGTTGTGTGCTTCTTCATAATTTCAAACTCTTCCCTCGTAAGTTTACCCGGCTTAAGAAGGATTGCATCGGGAACGCCTATCTTACCGATATCATGCAGTGTGGCGGCTCTTGAAATCTCATCAATCTGTTCCTGTGTAATACCGTACTTAGGGAAGTATTTCATAAGATATTTCATCATAATTCTGGTAAAATACTTGATTCGTCTTGTATGTTCTCCGGTCTCGGCACTTCTTGCCTCAACAACGGAACTCAATGTCTCAATCATAAACTGATTGTTCTCGCGGATCTTCTTATCCTTGGCAATGAGCTCTGCTTCCTGTTCCTTTAAGCGTTTCTCCATATCACGCTTATTCTGGTACAGCTCTATGATATTCTTACTTCTTCTCTTAACAATATGTGGATAAAAAGGTTTATGTATTACATCTGCAACGCCATATGAATATGCCTGATCCTCACTGTCAAGTGCATCCTCGCTTGTAATGAGTATGACCGGAACCTCATCCAGCATATCCTCTTTGTGCATATACTCTAACACACCGAAGCCATTCATAATAGGCATTACAATGTCCAGCATCACAAGATCCATATTCGGATTTTCCTTGAGTCTTGCTATCGCTTCTTCTCCATTGACTGCCTCAGTCAACTCGTACTTCTCACTCCGGAACATCTCCTTAAGTATTTCTCTGTTTACTTCTTCATCATCAACAATCAATAACCGTAGCTTATCTGCCATCACAATAACTCCTAAATATTTATATTTTATCAATATTTCAGCATCATTTATAAAATAACACTTTTTTACTATAATTGTCAATAATAAGTGGGCAAATTCCCTAAGAAATTTAAGTTAATTCTCCTCCAAATCCGCTCCGTATTTTTCCTCTTCCATCCTCGCTATTTTATCAAAGGCCGGAATCATACTACGGCTTTTAATATATATGACATATCCTATAAACACTCCGAAACAATTAAGGATAATATCATCAACATCAAATGCCCCTAAAGAAGTAAAACACTGAAAGAGTTCAATTCCAAGCACAAGAACAAATGCATTTAAAAGTACAGACCCAAAGTTCTTTAACTTTGCATTCGTAAGCGGAAGCATCATCCCAAAAGGCACAAATGCAAGTATATTTCCGACCAGATTTTCAAAGCTGTTGAGCCTGTCGGAATATTCTATATACATTTTAATAGTTTTAAACGGCATAAAATTAGCAGACTCAAGCCCCTCAATGAACACTTCCGACTGCCAGGAGGAGATAATCCCGACAAGCTGCTCATACGGATACTTGAAAATTATTAGTTTTATAAGAATCAATATATAAATAACAAATGATATTTTAATCCATTTTTGCACTTTTGCTCTCCTTTTATTGCAGTATAAACACCATATGATAACAATCCCTGTTATATAATTATATCCCTCAAACTGCAATAATAGTATAACCCACTGAATTATGGAGCAAATTTACTTCTCCCCGTTATCAAACCGTCTGAAATTGTTAAATCCCTCAATCAATATATTGATGCTTTCTCTTGTAGTATCAAAGACACCCTCTTCATATAGATTTACAAATATTATACCTATCGGTAAAGCAAGAATAAGTCCGATGATACCCGCCACCCTGTATCCGATATAAAGCAAAAATATTGTCGGAATAGGATGAAATCCTATGGAATCGCCCATAATCTTAGGCTGTATTACCTGTCGCACTATCTGACCTATGCACCATATGATAAGCAATCCCACCGCCGTCTTGTACCGGCCGCCGAGTATCTCTACAACTGCCCAGGGAATCATAATCGTACCTGCTCCGAATACCGGCAGGAAATCCATAAAAGCAATGCCGACGGCAATAACAAATGCATAATCTATTCCCAGTATCATAAGTCCGATGAACGTTATCAGATATACCCATATTTCTATCTTAAACTGGGCCTTAAAATAACCGCCTATGGCATTCGTAAAGCTTCTTCGTACTATATTAATACGATAGTAGATTGATTGCGGCATATACTTATTCACGAATTCCGACAGATATGCTCTATCGGCAACAAAGAAATATGCGGATAAAAGTGTCATAATTATTGCCATAAATATATCGGGAAGCTGTTTCGCAAAATTGCCGACCGCGGTAAAAGTAGGCGTACCGATACCACTTATAAAATCGGAGAAATATCTTTCAAGTTCATTGCCTACATTAACGAGCCTGTTCTGCAATTCAACAGGAAGTCTCTTATATAGCCCGCTTAAGTTGGCGCCTACCTGATTAAATTCGTTTTCAACATTCTTCCATAAAGTAGGTATTTCATTTATAAAACTGTCAGTCTCCCTTATCAGTCTTGCGCCGACACCGTATACAAGCAGGACCACGGCGGCCAGAACCGCAATTATCACAAAAGCGGAGACTGCTTTTCTTTTTATTCTTATTTTTTCCTCAAGAAATCTTACAAGCGGAGCCGCAATCAGGGAAATAACATATCCGATGATAAAAGGCATAAAAAACGCTATGAGCCAGGGCAGCAAGAATATGCACAAAACCAGAATGACCAATGTAGTCAATATATTCAGTATTGCCTTTATATATGTTCGCATTTCTCGTTTCATAATTACCTCCACATCGGAACTTTGCTGCTATGTCATACACTCCACATGCCGGCTCAATCCTGCAGCATCTCATCTATGAGCTCATAAATCTCGTCCCGCCCCTGCTTTGAAAGCGCCGAATAGGGTATGACAGTAGTGTCACTTTCTACGTCAAGCGTGTCACAAATCAGTTTTATCTGTTTATTTATCTGGCTTTTCTTAATCTTATCCAGCTTGGTTGCAATAATAATCGGTTTATGTCCTCTGTTAACAATCCAGTCATACATTATGCGGTCATTTTCCGATGGAGCATGTCTTATATCTATCAATAAAAAGACTGCCTTTAACATTTTTGACCGATGCAGATAATCTTCAATCAGCTTCCCCCATTGTGCTTTGACCTTCTCATTTGCAACCGCATATCCATAACCCGGCAAATCCACAAAATACAGTCTGTCGTTTATATTATAATAATTTATCGTCTGGGTCTTTCCCGGTTTGGAGCTGGTTCTCGCCAGCGATTTACGATTCATAAGTCCGTTTATCAAGGAAGACTTACCCACGTTACTTTTTCCGGCAAAGGCGATTTCCATAAGTTTATTATCCGGAATCTTACTTGTAACGCCGCAGACCTTTTCCAGATTCACACTCTTAATTACCATCTCAATCCCCCATTCCTGCCAATACCTACTAATGCCGAAAACGCCGCCCGGATTTCCCGGCGACGTCTTTGCAAGATATTATTCTGCCTGCAATAATCGGTTCCGATAATGGACAATCGGTGCACTCTTTCCCTCCACGGCATCCCTTGTGAGTATACATTCCGATATATTATCATCTGACGGAATTTCGTACATAATATCCATCATAACATTTTCCATAATGGAACGGAGTCCTCTTGCCCCTGTCTTTCTTTCGTATGCAAGGCCGGCAATTGCATCAATTGCCTCATCCTCAACCTGGAGACTTACTTCATCGAATTCAAACAACTTCTTATATTGCTTGACAAGCGCATTTTTAGGTTCTTTAAGAATCCTGATAAGCGCATCCTTATCCAGTCCCTCCAATGTTACCGTAATCGGCACACGACCGATAAATTCCGGAATCAGTCCGAATTTCATCAAATCCTGCGGAGCCGTCTCCTTTAATATTTCACCGATATCCTTGTTGCTTTTTTCGGTAATCTTTGCACTGAAACCGATAGAGTTTCTGTTAAGCCTTGACTCAACGATTTTTTCAAGGCCGTCAAAAGCTCCGCCACAGATAAACAGGATATTGGAAGTATCAATCTGCAAAAGTTCCTGATGAGGATGCTTTCTGCCACCCTGGGGCGGTACGCTTGCCACCGTTCCCTCAATGATTTTAAGCAGTGCCTGTTGTACACCCTCTCCGGAAACGTCTCTGGTAATTGAAACATTTTCGCTTTTCTTGGTAATCTTATCAATCTCATCAATATATATGATTCCAAATTGAGCTCTGTCTATATCATAATCGGCAGCCTGAATAAGCTTAAGCAGAATATTTTCCACATCTTCGCCGACATAGCCTGCCTCGGTAAGTGTCGTGGCATCCGCAATAGCAAAAGGAACATTGATTATCTTTGCCAGTGTCTGTGCCAGATAGGTCTTACCCGAACCCGTAGGTCCGATCATTATGATATTGCTCTTTTGCAGCTCCACACCGTCACTATCCTGCGGAGCCGTCACTCTCTTGTAATGATTGTATACGGAAACCGCCAGAACTTTTTTGGCGTCTTCCTGACCGATTACATAATCATCCAGAAACTTTTTGATCTCAACCGGCTTTAAGAGGTTTATCTCCACCTCTTCGGTTTCATTTTCTTCTTCATACTCTTCTTCAATGATGTCTGCACATATGTCCACACACTCATCACAGATATATACATTCCCCGGACCTGCTATCATCTTCCTCACCTGGTCCTGGGCTTTATTACAAAAAGAACATCTTACTTTATCGTCAGAATTTCTTCCTGCCATATTACTAAAACCATGCCTTTCCTTTACTCTTTCTTAGTCTCCGCCGCCTCGGCATGATTAGTTATTACACGATCAATCAAACCGTATTCAAGAGCCTCCTGCGCGGATTTCCAATTGTCACGCTCCGTATCTGCCGCTATCACTTCATAATCCTGTCCGGTATTATCTGACAGAATCTTATTCAGCTTCTCTTTGGTCTTAAGAATATGCTTAGCTGCAATTTCAATCTCGGTTGCCTGTCCTTTGGCTCCGCCAAGCGGCTGATGGATCATAATCTCAGCATTGGGAAGTGCCATTCTCTTGCCCTTTGCCCCGCCGGCAAGCAAAAATGCACCCATACTTGCCGCCATACCGATACATACGGTTGACACATCACACTTGATAAACTGCATAGTATCATAAATTGCCATACCTGCTGTTACCGAGCCGCCCGGACTGTTGATATAAAGGCTGATATCCTTCTCCGGATCCTCGGATTCCAAAAACAGCATCTGTGCAACTACCAGACTTGCCGTTGTTTCATTAACCTCTTCACCCAGAAAAATTATTCTTTCTTTTAAAAGTCTTGAATATATATCATAGGAGCGTTCCCCTTTAGAGGTCTGCTCAATGACGTAAGGTACTAATGGCATATCAATTCCTCCATTTCAATTACGTTATTAAATATACGCTTTTACGCCAATTATTTTTCCTTGGCATTTTCTACAACAAACTCTGCGGCTTTCCTGATGGCCAGATCTTTCCTGATATTCTTAGCCTCTTTCTCACCAAGCATCTCTTTGACTTTGTCGGCCTCCATCTGATAAGCCTCCGCCATAGCTTCTATCTCTTTATCATATTCTTCATCCGTTACTTCGATCTTCTCAGCGTCCACAACGGCTTCCAGTACAAGTCTGGACTTAACTCTCTTTTCAGCCTGAGGTTTCATCTGCTCAACCATCTGGTTATAATTGGTTCCCGTAAACTGGAAATACTGTTCCATTGCAAGTCCCTGCATAGATATTCTCTGTGCAAACTCATCCACCATCTGTCTTTGCTGTGTCTCTATCATAGCCTCCGGAATGTCCATTTCAGCCGTCTCTATGATGGCTTCTATAACGGCTTCCTCTTTGGCATCCTTAGCTTCCTTTTCTTTCTTTTCAAGAAGATTCTTCTTTACGTCTTCCTTATATTCCGCAAGAGTATCAAATTCCGATACTTCGCTGGCAAATTCATCATCGATCTCGGGAAGCTCTTTTTCTTTTATTTCCTTAACGGTACATTTGAAGACAGCTGCCTTGCCCTTCAAATTATCTGCGTGATAATCCTCGGGGAACGTAACATTTACTTCCACTTCCTTGCCAATCTCAGCGCCGATAAGCTGCTCTTCAAAGCCGGGAATAAATGTACCCGAACCGATGGTCAGAGGATAATTCTCTCCCTTACCGCCGTCAAAAGCAACTCCGTCAACAAAGCCTTCAAAGTCAATTACAGTCATATCACCGTCTTTTACAGGTCTGTCTTCAACTGCGATATTTCTTGCGTTATTATCTCTTTCTCTCTCTATTACTTCATTTATCTCATCTTCCGTAACATCAATATCAGCTTTATCTACTTTTACACCCTTGTATTTACCCAGTTTAACCTCGGGTTTCAAAGCAACGGTTGCCGTAAATATAAAAGGCTTGCCTGCTTCAATCTGAGTTACCTCTATCTGAGGATTGGATACAATATCCTCTTCACACTCATCCAACGCTTTTTCATAAGCATCCGGAATCAGTGCATTGGCAGCATCCTCATAAAATACTTCTTTTCCATACATCTTCTCGATTATCTGGCGCGGAACCTTACCCTTTCTGAAACCGGGAATACTTATTCTGTTCTTCTGCTTCTGATAAGCCGACTCTATCGCTTTATCCAATTCCTCAGCACTGGCCTCAATAGTCAGTTTAGCCATATTCTTCTCTAATTTCTCTACCTGTAAACTCATTGAATGATTTCCTCCTTAATCTTAGCTGCAGCGCTTTGGTCACAGCCATTTAAAAATTATATCACAATCCCTTGGAAAATACTAGCATTTCTTTTATATCGGTAATTCCGGGGCTATAATTCAATTTTGACTCCCCCCATTAATTCCATGTCCTCCGCCCTGTGGGTGGTTACAAGCAAGGTTTTGCCGCTGCTCCTTTCCAGAATATAGGCTGCCGTCTTTTCACGGTTTTCCTTATCCAGCCCGTTAAAAGGTTCGTCCATAATTATAATTTCAGACTCGGAAAGCATCGCGCGGAGTATGGCACAACGTCTTTTCATTCCGCCGCTCAGTTCGCTTACCGGTTTCTCAAGACAGTCTTTTGGGAGAATCTTCGCGGCCTCTTCATATATGTCTTTAATTGATAATGACTCTTTTGCCGTTATCATAACATTTGTTATTGTATTATATTTCCCGCAGAGCCTGTCCTCCTGAAAAACCATTCCTATGCGGCAGTCATGTCCGTTCCCGCATTCAACGGTTCCGCGCTCCGGCTGCTCTATACGGTTGATAAGCTTAAGTAAAGTTGTTTTTCCGGCTCCGGAAGGGGCGGTAAGGCAATAATGTTCTCCCCGTTTAATTGTATACGAAAAATCGTCTATGACCTTCTGTCCGCCGTAGGATTTGCATACACCCTTCAATTCAATATCCGGCAAGCCACCTTTAATATCTTCGGCCGAGCTGTCAGGTATCACACTTTTCCTAATGGGCGCGGGATTCCATGCATCAAAACATTTTACAATATACAGCACTGCCTTTTCAAAAGCAAAACTAAGAATAATCACGGTAAGGGTCCATGAAAACAACCCGGCGGTATCAAGATATATTTTGGAAATATAGAGCCTTTCTCCCAGAGAATACTGCGGCATACCTATAACTTCCGCCGCAACTCCCGACTTCCAGCTCATACCGAGGGATATTTTCAGCGCACTTATAAGATAAGGCATAAGCGCCGGTCTGTATATATATAAAAATCTGTTAAAATGTCCGATATGAAAAACTTCCGCCATTTCCAGCAGTTCCTTATCAGTACTTTTCAAACCTGAAACAGTATTTACGTATATATTCGGAAGTACTACGATGAAACTTATAAAAAAGGAAAGCCGTACAGAGCCGAACCATATAAGAAGCAGTACCACAAAGGAAACCACCGGTATAGATTTAAGAGTTGCCATAAGCGGCTCAAACAGCATTTCTATAAATGCCCGTTTATAGGCAAGAACTCCTAAAAAAATCCCGATAAAGAGCGCCAGAAAAAATCCAAGTCCTATCCTTAACAATGAGAAAAGTACGATTTTCCAAAAATACGGCTCGGACAGATTATGCAAAAAGGCTTTTCCCGCCTGTATCGGACCGACCAAAAGTATATTGTTGTCTGTAACAACAGTCAAAATCTGCCATACACACAGCCAGAACAGGATGATTATACCTTTTTGCAGAATATCCTTCTTTTTATTTTTCTTCTGTTTATTATGATTCACAAAACACCTCTTTTACGGAATGTAATAAAATTCATCATCAGGGAGCTTACTCCCTACAGAAGATGCGTCCGCCTCATATAAAACTTCAAGATAGCCGGATAATGCCTGTTTCATATCATCCGAATCCATATATACAATGTTACAGTATGGCATAGCTTTTGCCGCTACCTGCGCTTTTTCAACAATCCCGTTTGCCGCCACAAGTTCTGCTGCAGACTCAACGTTTTCATTTGCATAAGCTGCACTTTTTTTATGTTCTTCCATAAATTTGGAAACCGCATCTTCATGTTGTTGTAGAAATTCATTTCTTACAACAGTCACTCCCGTCACAAGGCTGCTGCCGCTTTCTCCCTGAACAGCCGCCCATTCTTCCGTCATATCCAAAACAACAGACAACGCCTCATTCTGCATAGATGCCGCCGTTACAAAAGGCTGCGGAAGCAGACCGATTGCATCGGGATTTTCGGCAAGCAGGGCTGCCACTTCGGTTGCTTCGGATTTATATTCCAGAGTCAAGTCATCAGTTGTAAGACCATTCTGAGTAAGAAGATACTGCAATACATAGTCCGGAGTAGTTCCTTTTCCCGTAAGGTAAAGAGTTTTTCCGCTCAAATCCGCAATAGAACCGATTGAATCATCACCGGATACCATATATAATACGCCCAGCGTATTTATATCAATAACCGAAATCCCTCCTTCAGTCTTGTTATACAAAACACTTGCCACATTAGCCGGTACCAGTGCTATGTCCAAATCACCGGAAATCATTTTGGGAAGAAGTTCGTCCGCCGCAACTGTCATTGTAAAAGTATAATTGTTGGCGGTTTCACCTTTGTCTGCAAGGTCCATCAAGTAAACAAGTCCCATTGAAGTAGGGCCTTTCAAAGACCCTATATTAATATCTACGGCTTCATAGTCTGCATCTGCTACAGACCCCGTATCCGTTTCTACATCTGTATAAGGTTCTGTATCTGTTTCTACATTTGTATAAGGTTCTGTATCTGTTTCTACATTTGTATCAGGCTCTGTTACGACTGCTTTATTGCCACATCCTGTAAAAAGCACACATATAAGCATAATTGCCGTAATCATTGCTGCCGATAATCTTATTTTCTTTTTCATTACTTTTTTCATAATTGATTTCTTTTCCATTTCTCATACTCCTCTATTTTACATATGTTTATATATGAAAAAAGCTATGCAAATGAATTGGCCATTCGCATAGCTTCTTTCTATCTTTTTAAAAACAGGTGTTATTTCATCTGCTCTTCCTGTTTCTTGATCATTCTACGAACCATCTCACCACCGATAGAACCTGCTTCTTTAGATGTCAGGTCACCATTGTAACCTTCTTTTAAGTTAACACCTAACTCAGAAGCAACCTCAGTCTTAAAACGATTCATAGCTGCCTTAGCTTCTGGAACTTCAACTCTATTAGTTCTGTTACTTGCCATTTTCTTTCACCTCCGAAAATACATTCATCTTTTATCTATATTTGAGATAAGCGATTTGAAATCGCTTATCCCAGAATAGTAGATATTAATCCGAAACCGGATTACGTTATCTGTTCAAGCGAGTTCGTATCACTTATCTTGATGTTAGTATGAACGGATTGAAAAAAAATATTTTGGTAAGTTTTAGCAATATTATTTAATTAAAAACAATTTTTTCCTTCATTGAAGCAGCTTCATTATCACCTTTTAATTCCTTAAGTATAGTGAGCGCAAACGGAATCGCCGTTCCCATACCGCGGCCTGTAATGACTTTACCGTCAACAACCGACGGTTCTTTTGTTACGTCCGCGCCTTCAAGATGGCTTTCAAACGTCGGATATGAGCAGGCCTTTTTTCCCTTTAAAATACCCTTGTGACCGAAAATACTTGGAGCCGCACAGATTGCTGCAATATACTTTCCTTTATTGTAGAAATCATCTATTTTGTCCATAAGCGGTTCAAAAGCTTCAAGGTTTTTTGTTCCCGGCATTCCACCCGGAAGAACCAGCATATCGATGCTGTCAAAATCAACTTCCTTAAATAGTTTGTCCATTTCTACGGTAATATTGTGTGAACCGGTTACTTTTTTATCATCGGTAATTGAAACCATATCGACATCAATACTTGCACGACGAAGAATGTCCACTACGGTCAATGCTTCTATTTCTTCGAAGCCGGTTGCAAAAAAAACGCATACTTTACTCATTTTGGGGTACCTCTTCTTTCTTAAATAATATATAATATAAAAAACAATCGATGAACAAAGGAGCCCTACTATGGAAATCGAACGTAAATTTACGGTAAAAACTATACCGGTCAATTTAGACCAATATCAGTTCCATACTATTGAGCAGGCGTATTTGAATACCGACCCTGTTGTCAGAATACGGAAAGAGGACGATAATTACTACCTGACCTACAAAGGTAAGGGTCTCATGGCAAGGGAGGAATATAATCTCCCGCTAAACGAGCAGTCTTACTATCATCTCCGTGAAAAAGCAGACGGAAATGTAATAGCCAAAAAACGTTATCTCATTCCGATTGAAAATCCGACATTTGTGTCAGATTTCCAATATTCTGTTGACCAAATCAGTCTTACCATAGAACTGGATATTTTTGAAGCTCCGTTTGAAAATCTTATAATTGCCGAGGTGGAATTTCCTGATGAAAAAACCGCCAAGGCTTTTATGCCGGTTGACTGGTTTCTGGATGATGTAACAAACAATCCGGAATACCACAATTCCAATTTAAGCCGGAAAAAATTATAATACAACGAATATCAAACTTTAAAACGTTAATGCTTTTACAGTCTTCCGTACAGTTTTGTCATGTTTCTTATGCGAAGGGCAAGTTCTTCATTGAATGCGCCCGGAAGCATTCTCCACTTCCAGTTAAGTCCAAGCGTGGAGGGTATATTAATTCTTGCCTCAGCTCCGAGACCGAGATAATCCTGCATTGGAATGATGCAAGTATCGGATACGCTTGCCATGGCGGCTCTGATAAATTCCCACTGTATATCCTTATTCTTATTTATATTGAGATATCTTTTGGCAAAAGATCTGTCATGTCTGTTCATAGTCCTAAGCCAGCCAAGCACGGTATCATTGTCATGCGTTCCGGTATAAACCACACTGTTTGTCGTATAGTTGTGAGGAAGATAATCGCTTTCCTCTCTTGAATCAAAGGCAAACTGAAGAATCTTCATTCCGGGATAACCGGTTTTTTTCACAAGTTTCAGTACCGAATCGGTCAAAAAACCAAGATCCTCAGCAATTACAGGTTTTTTACCAAGTTCAGCTTTCATGGTTTTAAATATATCATAACCCGGCCCCTTTTCCCAATGTCCGAATTCAGCGGTAGGGTCTCCGTACGGAATTGAATAATACTCATCAAAACCTCTGAAATGGTCAATTCTGACTACATCATAGAGTTTATAGCAGTAAGAAATCCTCTTCATCCACCATTCATATCCGGTTTCCTTGTGATATTCCCAACGGTATAAGGGATTGCCCCACAACTGACCGGTGACGGAAAACGCATCGGGCGGACAGCCTGCAACTCCAATCGGCTCCAGATTTTCATTAAGCTGAAACAGTTTGGGGTTAGCCCAGGTATCCGAGCTGTCAAAAGCCACATATATGGGGATATCTCCTATAATCTTAATCTTCTTTTTATTGGCATATTCTTTTAAGGCAAACCACTGTTTGGTAAATATAAACTGCTGAAACTTATAAAAATCGATTTCGTCCTTATATTTTTCCTTATATTTTTCAAGGGCCGCTTTTTTACGGAGCCTGATATCCTCATCCCACTCTATGAAACTCACTCCGTCAAAGGAATTTTTGACAGCCATATAAAGAGCATAGTCATCAAGCCAATATGCATTTTTCCTGACAAAATCCCGATAAGCCTTATCGGCTTCCAGATTGTTGCTCCCGGCGTTTTTAAATGCGGTTCTAAGTACCTTGAATCGGGAGAAATATATTTTCTCATAATCTATATATTCGTCATTATCGCCAAAATCATAGCTATCGCAGTCTTTCTTAGTCAGATACCCTTCCTCAATCAGAGTTTCCAGATCAATATAATAAGGATTTCCGGCAAAAGTAGAAAAAGACTGGTATGGCGAATCTCCGTAGCCGGTCGGTCCGAGAGGCAGTATCTGCCAATAGGTCTGACCTGCCTGTTCCAATAAATCTACAAATTCATATGCCTGCCTTGAAAATGTTCCAATTCCGTATTTTGACGGAATGCTTGAAACCGGCAGCAACACCCCGCTTTTTCTCATATCCGAAACCCCCAAAATGTATTATCACTACTATTCTACTATTCTTATAACAAACTATCAATACTTAACTGTTTATCTGCGCCCCGGCTCTTATATTGTATGCTATCCTTGTAAACACTACAAAAACACAGTTATATCCCGCACCGAATCAAATATAAGATGAGGAAGCGCCTCAGCATCTTTAACATCACTTAATGCCGCCTCACCGCTGAGCACCAGGATACTTTTAAGGCCATTGTTTACACCGGCGGCAATATCAGTATACAACCTGTCTCCCACCATCGCTATCGCTTCCCGCTCAACTCCCACTCTGTCAACCAGATAATCCACAATATAGCCGTTTGGCTTACCGATTATACAATCCGGATAACGAAAAGCCGATGCATTGATAAATTCATGGATTGCCCCGATATCCGGAATAAAACCCGTCTCAGTCGGGCAGTTAAAATCGGGATGAGTTGCTATGTAAGGCAGTCCTGCTCTTACAAAATCACACACTTTGCACATTTTATCGTAATTTAGTGTAGTATCAAACGCCGTAACGACCACATCCGGAGTCTCATCATCAAGCATTATTCCCGCCTGTTCAAACTGCTCACACAACATAGGATTACCCAAAAGAAAAACTTTTTTATCAGGAAAATTTTCCTGCAGATAACGAATCGCTGCCTGCGCGGAAGTGATAAGCTTCTCTTCTCCCACATCCAGCCCCATTCGATGCAGCTTGTCCACATAAACCGCCGGATTTTTAGAAGAATTATTCGTCACAAAAACAAAACTGCGCCCCGATTCTTCAATCTTTTTCAAAAAATCCAAAGCCCCGTCAATCCATTTCTCCCCCAGATAAACAGTACCATCCATATCCAGCGCAAAGCATTTAATATTCTCTATAATACGCCCCTTGTCCTGATTTATTTCAGGAATAGCCCTTTTCATATCCATAATTGTTACCAGTCTTTCAAATTTCTTCCGAATATAAGTATAGTTATAATTTTCATTGGTTGCAACTTATTTTTCTTAAAGTATACGGGATTGCTTGAATCAGTACCTTCGATATGTTACTATTGTTATGTAATATTCAGTAATGTTATTATTGAAATGTAATATTTATCAATGTTATTATGGACTCAGACGAAATAAACAAAAACGGGGCAAGTTGCCACCGCATCCGAAGCCCCGTTTTTGTTTATTTTGGCTGAGTCCCTCGATACATCAGAAAGGTACAAACTTTATGAAAGAACAATTATACACAATCCCGTTAAATGACGCCATAAACGCCAACGACGAATGCCCGTTCTGCTTTATCGAAAGAAACGTAGAACAGGACTTGCTGGACTTCACATTAGGTTCCGGATCCTCTTATATGGAAAGCGATGTCAGGGATGCTACCGACAAGGCCGGCTTTTGTCGTGCGCATTTCAAGAAAATGTTTGATTATGGCAATACCCTTGGCAATGCCTGGATACTCAAGACCCACTATGCCCGAATGAATAACGAAATGAAAGCACAGTTTCAGAACTATACTCCGGGTAAAACTTCTTTAATGGATAAATTCAAAAAACATGCCGAAGGCTGTAATCCAATCGGCCTCTGGGTGAAGGAAAAGGAAAAGTCCTGCTATATCTGTAACCGTTTTCAGGATACATATGCACGATATATCGATACTTTTTTCTTTATGTATAAAAAAGACCCTGAATTCGTAGAAAGAATCAAAAACAGCAAAGGCTTCTGCCTGCATCATTTCGGTGATTTATGCGATGCTGCCGAAAGCCAGTTAAATGATAAAGAGAAAACCGACTTCTTTGATATGGTTTTTAAACTCATGGAAGATAATATGGAAAGACTGGCAGAGGATGTATCGTGGCTGGTGGAAAAATTTGATTACAAAAACAAGGATGCCGACTGGAAAAACTCCAAAGACGCCATCCAGCGTGGAATGCAGAAATTAAAAGGAGGCTATCCTGCGGATGCCCCCTATAAAAAATCATAACCGGTTATACACAAATTACATTGCATCTAAAGAGTCGTTAATTTCATACTCTTCATCTTCTGCGTCTTCATCATCAAAAAACTCTTCAACATTGGTCTCGGAATTATCAGCAGAGTCTGCAGGCTCATTTGATTCACCGACAATTTTATCGGTTGCTTCGGCTTTAGCCGCATTTAAGCCTTCTCTAAAATCATCTTCCTTATCTTCTGCCATCTCTTCGATTTTCTCTGCAGTCTTTGACAAATCCAGATCAACATATTTACGATCAGCCTCGGATTCTACATCATCATCCAAATCTTCATCGAAATCATCAAAATCATCGTCTTCATCAAAATCATCATCCAGGAACTCATCTTTCTTCATAAAGAAATAATATGCTCCTGCCGCAAGAGCACCCAAAGCTGCTGTTGTCATTAAAAATTTACCAAATTTTTTTGCCATTGTGGAAGTCTCCTTTCACTTTTCCCCATTTCTTTTATTCACATACCAATATATTAATACTATTTTGCGAAAATGAAAAGGGAATATGTATAAAAAAAGAATTATTTTTTTTAATACATTTGTTTATATACAATATCTTGTGTCTAAAAAAAAAGAATAACTAGTTTTTCCTTAATTATTGAATAGATACTTATTTTATGATATATTAAAATTCGACTCATAAAGTCAATTTGTGTCGAATAGGAAGGATTCCAAATGAACGAAAAATTTTTTGACTTAAAAAAAGAAAAGCAGGACAGGATGATAAATGCAGCTCTGAAAATATTTGCGTTAAACGGATACAAGCATGCCAGTACAGACGATATTGTCAATGAAGCCGGAATCAGCAAAGGCTTATTATTTCACTATTTCGGAAGTAAGCTTGGACTTTATACCTTTTTATATGATTATAGTGTCAGATTTATGAAGCTTGAATTGACCAGGGGAGTCACTGATACAACCGACTATTTTGAGATTCGCAAACAAATTGAATTTTCCAAGATGCAGGTACTTAAAAATTATCCATATATGCAGCATTTCTTAGATTGTACAAAATCCGAGAACGTAAAGGAGGCATTGCTTGCGATTGAAGACCAGCGCGGTGCTATGACAGAAGTCTATACCGAGATAATGGGCAAAGTTGACAAAGCTTTGTTTGCATCTAATGTTGACTTTAATAAATTGGACGCTATGCTGGAATACACCATTAAAGGACTTATGATTGAACGTTTCAATGAGGCATCATTTAATCCTGAAATGTTATATGAGGAAATTGTAGGTTACCTTACAATGATGAAGAAGATTACGTATAAATAGAGAACGCTCATAAAATTTTATATATGATAAGAAAATGCCGCTATTTCTTAGCGGCATTCTTTTCTTTAACTTTCTTTACAAGCATTTCCTTAATCGTTCGTGCCTTATCTTTCATACGCGGGTTCGCTGTAGATGAAGTCAATATTCCGGATATCAGGCGGTTTGATACATCATATTGCTCAAAGCGCATAGCGGTTACGGCTATCAGATAATCCACCGTGGTTTCATCCATACCGCACATCGGAAAGCTCTCGGTCTGTCTTGCAGATATAAAGCCTTCCAGCGCATTATGCAAAAATTCATTTTCTTCTTCTTCGATTGCCTTTTTCTGATTCTCATATTCCGGATCGGAGATATCCATATGCTCTAATTTACCACGCAGCAACCACGCTGCTTTAAGACATATATATGCTTTCTCACTTGGCTTTGCCTGCTTTACTATGGCATTGACCAACGCCAGTTTATAGCGTTCCAGTGCCTCATCATAAGTATATATCTCGTTAGTATCTTCCTGAGATTTGAAAGATGAGGAAATCTTTTCCCTAATGTTCTTCACCTGCGTTGAAGTAGCAAATTTGAAAAATCTGCTCAGTGCGGCATAACCACAATGAGGACACATAATTACATCATACTTTAACAAATCCACCTGATCATATTTAGGACGAAGATCTATATCGGTCCCTGCCAGTTTTACTTTACCGACTTTGACTGTTCTTGCCTTAAAATTCGCATCGCAGACAGGGCAATTTTGAGATTTATCAAACAGATAATCCTGCTCCTGCATTACAGGTGCGGCTTCTCCGCCTTCTCCGTTGCTTTCCGCTTTCTTTGGCTCCTCATATAAATTCATATTTTCCAGATTGCCCAGTCCGAACTGGCCCAATCCTGATAATAAATCTGCCATTTGTAACTCCTCCCGCTCCTTATTTTTTATTATAATTATCTTGCCGCTTTATGACTTTGGCAGAACATAAGAACTTTTTAGTGAAACAATTCTGTTAAACACAAGTGAATCAGGTTTCGAGTCCTTACAGTCCACACAGAAAAATCCCTGCCTTACAAACTGGAAACTGTCATATGCGGCTGCATTTGCCACCGACGGTTCAATTCTGCATTCGTTTAACACCGTCAGCGAATTTGGATTCAGATTAAGGCTTCCGTCTTCATTATAAACGCCTTTTTCCTCATCTATAATGTTTTCATACAACCTTACCTGAGCTTTAATCGACGAAGATGCCGGTACCCAGTGGATTGTTCCCTTAACCTTGCGTCCGTCCGGACTGTTTCCGCCATTGGATGCCGGATCATAGGTACAATGGACCACTGTGACATTGCCATCATCATCCTTTTCAAAACCGGTACAGGTAACAAAGTATGCATGCATCAGCCTTACTTCATTTCCCGGGAAAAGCCTGAAATACTTCTTCGGCGGCTCTTCCATAAAATCGTCTCTATCAATATACAGCTCTCTTTCAAACGGCACCTCTCTGGTTCCCAGACTCTCATTTTCCAGATTATTGGCAACCGTAAGCATTTCCGTCTGACCCTCGGGATAATTATCAATCACCAGTTTAATTGGGTCTAATGCCGCCATTATACGAGGTTTCTTAAGTTTAAGGTCTTCCCTGATGCAGTACTCCAGCATTGAATACTCAGCGGAAGAGTTTGCCTTGGACACACCGCATAAGTCTACAAACAACTGTATGGATTCCGGTGTAAATCCTCTTCTTCTAAGTGCTGCTATGGATACCAGCCTCGGGTCATCCCAACCGTCAACTATTCCGTCCTCTACCAGCTTTTTAATATATCTCTTACCGGTGACTACATTGGTCAAATACATCTTGGCAAATTCAATCTGCTTCGGAGGATGCTCGTACTCCAGCTCTTCAACCACCCAGTTATAGAGTGGTCTGTGATCCTCAAATTCCAGCGTACAGATTGAATGGGTAACCCCCTCTATTGCATCCTCAATAGGATGCGCAAAGTCATACATAGGATATATACACCATTTATCGCCAGTATTATGATGAGACAGATGTGCCACACGGTAAAGAACCGGGTCTCTCATATTAATATTGGGAGATGACATATCTATCCTGGCGCGAAGGGTCTTTTCACCATCTGCATATTTCCCGTTTTTCATATCATCAAACAACTTCAGGTTCTCATCTATGCCTCTGTCACGGTTAGGATCGTTTTTGCCCGGTTCGGTCAATGTTCCTCTGTATTCACGCATCTGTTCAGCGCTTAAATCAGAGACATAGGCCTTGCCCTTTTTAATTAACT
Source organism: Lachnospiraceae bacterium (assembly GCA_022510525.1). Lineage (GTDB taxonomy): Bacteria > Bacillota > Clostridia > Lachnospirales > Lachnospiraceae > UBA3282. Next base: position 48,985 of record JAFLTH010000004.1, read on the forward strand.
TAACCGCTCCCTCATACATTTCATCAAAATAATCGGAAGCAAAAAACAATCTGTCCTCGAAATCGGCACCAAGCCATTTTACGTCAGCCTTTATCGACTCAACAAACTCATTCTTTTCTTTCGTCGGATTTGTATCATCAAAACGCATATTGAACTTACCGCCGTATTCTTTGGCAAGTCCATAATTTAATAATATACTTTTGGCATGACCGATATGAAGATAACCGTTGGGTTCAGGGGGAAATCTTGTGTGTACGGTATCATACACTCCCTCTGCCAAGTCCTTATCAATAATCTGCTCTATAAAATTTCTGGAAACAACTTCTTTATCGGTGTCTTCAGTCAGCTTCTCATTTTCGCCCATAATTTAGTTTTGGCCGCTGTATTATAAGACAGCGCCATCTGCTACCTCCTTTGGCGATTAATTAACAAAATACTATCGCCATTATCACTATATTACCATAGCTGAGATAAAATATAAAGTACAAATTTTATACCTTATAGCTTATCTGTCCCGCCGTAGTATTTTTCTTACATGATTTTCCTCAATCTTCTTGAAAAAAAACGCACTATCTTATATAATTTTATATATATCTTGAGTTTCGGCTTAAATACCGGCAATCGCCCGAATATATTATAAAGTAAAGGAGATTACATATATGAGATTAGTTACACGTTCCGATTTTGACGGTCTTGCCTGCGGTGCATTATTAAAGGAAATCGGTCTGATTGACAGTTGGAAATTTGCACATCCCAAGGATTTACAGGACGGTCTCGTAGAAATAACGGAAAACGACGTACTTGCAAATGTTCCGTTTGTAGAGGGCTGCGGACTTTGGTTTGATCACCATTCCAGTGAGCACGAGCGCAACCAGCTGGCAGGAAAATATAAGGGTGAGAGCCGTATTACGCCTTCCTGCGCACGCATTATATATGACTACTATGGTGGAAAAGAGCGTTTTTCACATTTTGACGATATGATGGAGGCCGTTGATAAGGTAGACTCGGGAAACCTGACAATTGACGAAATCCAGAATCCGACCGGCTGGATACTGGTAGGCTTTCTGATGGATCCCAGAACAGGTCTTGGAAGATGGAGAAACTTTACTATTCCTAACTATAAACTTATGGAGAATCTGATGGAATGCTGCAGAACCATGAATACAGAAGAGATCCTGAATCTTCCCGATGTACAGGAACGTATTGCAATCTATCATGAGCAGGATGCCAAGTTCAAGGAAATGGTAAGAGCTCATACCAGAGTGGAAAAAGACGTTATCATTTCCGATTTGCGCGGTGTCGATCCTATTTATTCGGGAAATCGTTTCCTGATTTACAGTATGTATCCCGAGCAGAATATTTCGGTATGGATCGTAAACGGCAAAGGCGGTCTTGGATGTTCCGCTGCCGTTGGCTACAGTGTACTCAACAGAACTTCCAATGTTAACGTCGGAAGCCTGATGCTCAAATACGGCGGCGGCGGTCACAAAGCAGTCGGCACCTGTCAGTTCAATGATGAAGAGATGGATGAAAAGCTTGAGAAACTGATTGATGAGATAGTTAATTATAAAGAAGATTAATAATATAAATTTAGAGGGAGTATCACTTCATAACCGAAATTCAGTTATGACACGATACTCCCTTTTAGCTTAGATTAGCGGAATATTTTTATCAAAATTTGTAATATGATTGATCATCCATCCCATCAGGAATTCAATAAGACTCCCCAGATATATCTTGGGATTCTCCTCTATCTTATCAACGTCAATTTCATCCAATCTGTCAATATAAGCATCATGCGCCTGTTTATGTGCATCATAACCTTCATAGCCTATGCTTTGCATATGCTCTTCTTCATCTGCAAAATGTGTTACCGTGCAGACTTTAAGTTCATCCAGAATATGTACTATTTCATCATAATCATCTCCTTCAACCCAGGATTTGACCAGATTAAATGCACGCTCCAGTATTTCAAACAGTATTCGGTGCTCCCTGTCTATAATATCAACACCTGTTATATATTCCTCTATATATTCACAGGGATTTTCTCTTAACATCCATTCTTCCAAAGGCGGCAGTTTTCCAATCATGGTATCACTGCTTATAATATGACGATACAGCCATAATGACAGAAAATCTATTAAGTCTCTTAGTGCCTCCATCTGTTCTTTCTCATTATCTATATTTTTCATTAAAAATTCAAAAAGCCTAATTTTAAATGACAAATGCTGAACACGCTGCAGAATAAGTTCCGGATCGCATATTTTCTCCATATATGCCTCCTCATGCATAAAATGATTTTCTGCGTATTGATCCAGTCCGCTTAATATATTATGGATTTTATAGTACTTATCCTCACCATAGTCATATTCCAATATAGTTATGGCGTCATTAAACAGCTTAAACAGATGTTCATGCTCTTTATCAATTTCCTCCACACCCAGAACACAGTCCTTTGTAAACCGAATCATATAACCCCTCTCTTCAACCACAGATGCTTAATGTCTTCAATATAACTCCATACTCAACAAATAACACCTTAAATACTTCACAAACAGTTTACTTTATAAAAAGGGAATTGTAAAGTATCGGCAAGATTTATAACATAATCTCTTTTTCCAATGCAAAAGAATAAATAACCTTCTCTATATTATTCCTAACTTCACCGGATTGTTTAATTTTATTTCCAAGAATCTGTTCAAGTGCCTCGGCATAGTAATCCAGCTGGACATGATATCTTTCAATCAGTTCTTCCGTAGTTTTAACGGCATCGGTCTTATAATCCAGCACAATATATTTCCCGTCTTCCTCTATATATACGTCAATAATTCCCTGAATAAGGACGGTTTCATCCTTAGGAAAATCATTATTCAGACGATTTGCGGAAATACCTAACACAAAGGGCTGTTCCCTGTAGAGTTTGCCTGTCTTTGCCGCCTTTCCCATCCTCACAGCAATATCACTCTGTAAAAAGGACGTTATTTTAGAAACCGAAACCGCATCGTAATACGCCTGCGACAGCCTTCCATCCTCAAGCATTTGCTGCATTTCCAATCTTATTGTTGATTCAAGTACAGCCTTATCCGATTGACTGACTCTATCAGTTAATCTATTAAAATCCAGTAATTCCATTACCTTATGATATGCGCTTCCCCTGTCAGTTCCACTGACACTTGTGTCATTTTTAATAAATTGGGGCAGATAGGGAACAATCTTTTCTTCTTCATATAAGGGAAAGGAAAAGTCCGTTTCTTCATGCATTCCGGCTTTTTTTAGCTCTGACACTGTTGTCTTTGTATATAAATTCCTGAGATTATCGTATGGATACCGATAAGAAAACTTTTCTGACATAAGTGTCATAATGGTCTCATCTATATCTTTTGAAGCATCCGATAGTAATAACCGCCTTTTATTATCTTCCCGCCTAATTGTGTCTTTGATTTTATGTTCAACAGTCTCATCCCAAGGTATAAACAAAATCTTCAAATCCATTTCTTCTTTATAAAACGGATTTGACTCATCGGGTACTATGTCATAAAGCCGCCATATTTCATCAAAACATTTATTACGTGCCGTTGCATACATAAGTATATCCAGAAAACTTCCGGCCTGCATTATTACAATATAGGAAAAACTATGTCCATACTGTCCCTGCAGCATTGATAAAGATGCTATCTTTTTCTCAGGATTTTTTAATAAACCGGTAAGAATCAGCTTTTCTTTTGCCCTTGTCATCGCAACGTACAAAATACGCAGCTCTTCCGCAAGGTTGTCCTGCTTAAGTTTATAAGCTATGAAGTTTCTTCTTAAATTTCTGCTTTTTATTCTGCGCTTCGGGTCAACATAGTCTGCACCAATCCCCAGCTCCACGTCTAAAACCAGACTATCGCTAATATCACGATTGTTAAAACCCTTGGCAAGACCTGCAACTATACAGATTGGGAATTCCAGTCCCTTGCTTTTGTGTATACTCATAATCCGTACCACATCCGCATTTTCATCCTGCAGATTGGCTTCACCGTAATCCACATCATATTTTTCAAGCTGCTCTATGTAACGCAGAAAATGATACAAACCATAGTAACTGGTTTTTTCATAATCCGCTGCTTTTACAAGCAGCATCTCCACATTTGCCCGGCGCCGCTTTCCGCCCGGCCTGGCCGCTACGTAATCCAGATAAGAATATTCACGGATTATTGTCTGTAAAAGTTCGTGTACCGGCATATAGACTGTCATATCCCGATACTTATCCAAACATTTAATGAATTCACTCAAACGCTTTGCAAGCTCCGGTCTGAACAATTCATGAGCCGACCGAATATCTAAATCCGGGCAGGCATCCCGAAACGTATCATCATCTTCAAACCTCAGCTTCACATATTCTGTAACAGCCTCATACAAGTATCTGCTCTTTGGAAAAGCTGCTTTTACCGTTGCAATATCCTCCTCTGTGAAGCCCCCAAAATAAGAATGCATAATCCCGTAAAACGGGATATCCTGAAGAGGATTGTCCAATACCCGCAGGAAATGCAAAAGCTGTCTTATTTCGGTCGCAGTAAAATAACCTGTTTTGGAAGTTATATGTACAGGTATACCCTCACTTTCCAAAACCTGTTTAAACTCTTCATCCCAACCTGCCGTAGTACGCAGTAAAATTACTATGTCCTTATATGACGCCTTTCGTAACTGTCCGGTTTCCGAATCGGTCACTTGAAACGAAGAAACAAGTTCTTTGATCCTTCCTGCAATACCGTAAGCTTCCTGCTGCTTAGAGTCAATTTCATCGGACTTAGGCAAAAGAAGCAGTTCCGTAATGTTGTCCGGCTTATTTTCAGGGTATACGGCTCCGGGATATAATGCCGCACTTTTGTCATACTCAATACCACCCAGCTCTTTGGTCATTACCTGAGAAAATACGGAATTGGCGCTAACAAGCACTTCCTCCCGGCTCCGAAAATTCTTATGAAGGTCAATACGTATGTTGTTATTGTTGCTATTGCTATCATCATTACTGTCACAGCTTTTGTACATATAATATTTTTCCATAAAAAGCTCAGGTCTTGCAAGACGAAACTTGTATATGCTCTGTTTTACGTCACCTACCATAAAACGGTTGAATCTTCCTTCGGTTTCTCCGGAAATCGCAGATAAAAGATATTCCTGTACCAGATTGCTGTCCTGATATTCATCTATCAGAATTTCCTCAAAATAACTTCTATATTCCAGCGCAGTATCGGTCGGTACAATGCTTCCGCCTTCATCCCTTTTAAGCAGTATAGACAAAGCAAAATGTTCCATATCATCAAAATCTACTATGTTTTTAGCACGTTTACCCGCATCAAATTCCTCTTTGAACAGCAGCGTCAGATCCACCAGGGCACTTACGGCTTCCCCGCAGGCTCCCATCTGCAAAAGCACTTCTTCTGCCGTAGCCGCAAAATAATTTTTGTTAATAGCCTGAAGCTGTTCTTTGAGCTGTGTACGGATATTTTTAACAGCCTCACGCTTATTGACCGAAACGGTTTCATCCTTTTTGGATGAGAGGCGCTCAAATTCAAGCGTGCCGAATAATAAATATCTGTCCTCATAGCACTGCGCGGCGGCTAACTTTTCAACCTTCTCCCTCTCCTGCTCCAATAAGTCCACATACATATAAGGACCATCGGCAGTATTACACAGGTCAACGCATTGACTGTATTGGTCAACAATTCCATCCAGAAGCACTTTAGTATTTTCCATCATCTTATGTATCCAGCTAAGACTCATCAATGTCGCGGTTTTATCATTATCAGACACTGTGTAATTCGAAGAACAAGCTCCGTCAATAGCATAATCCTTCTTACGGGCCATCAACCACTCTTCCGGAAACGGATAGCTCATAGCAAACTCATACAACTTAAGTATGATATCCTCCATTACCTTATCACTGCTGCCGGTACTGAAATATTCCATACATTGTAAAAAAGAGTCCTTACCTTCCGCATACGACTTTTCCAGTACGCTGCTTATCACATCGGCCTTAAGCAGCCTTATTTCTCCTTCATCGGCAATCCTGAAGCCCGGATCTATGCCGATAGTATAAAAATGATTGCGTATTACAAAAAGACAGAAACTGTCTATTGTGGTAATCTGGGCATTATGAAGCAGAGCCGCCTGCCTCTGCAGGTGCTCATTTCCGGGGTTCTTAAGCAGTTTATCCCCTATTGCACTGCTTATCCTCTCCCTCATTTCCGCTGCTGCTGCATTGGTAAAGGTCACAATAAGGAGCCTGTCTATATCTACCGGCTTAGTCTCATCACTGACCATCTTGACAATCCTTTCAACCAGAACTGCCGTCTTTCCGGAACCTGCTGCCGCTGACACCAGAATATTACAGCCATGCGTGTCTATTACTTTCTGTTGTTCTTCAGTAAACGAAAAACCCATATTAATCTATATCCTCCACGTCACTTTTCCTGATCTAAATCCTGTTTCATCTGCTGTAGAGCTTCAGCTTTGGACAATTTTCCAAGCTTCCTCGTTTCATATCCGGGAATCTCGTCATCATAACCGCATATACTCTTATAATCACAGTAAGTACAGGCACTGTTTCCGTCATGCTCACAGGGATTGACCGAAATGGTCCCCTCTATTATGCCAAGACCAAGTTCCTTTATTTTATGGTTTACATAATTAGACACTGTTTCCATGTCTTCTTCGTTTATGACACTTGAGTAAGCAGAGTAAGAACCGTCTTTCTTTCGTTCTACAGGGATAATATCGGACTTATCCTGAAATTCTTTGTCCAGCAGACTGACAACCTTGTCGTTTTGACTGACCACTCCGGTCATCCTAAGTTCCTGTATCAGTTTCTGATTAAGCTGCTCAGGTGTAAGATTCTGTCCGTCTTCTATCATTGGGTCGTCTATATGATAATAAAGCATTGCCGCCGGCAGTATTTTTTTATCCGGATGCGCCTTCTGCTCTATCTCCATTGCGGCATTCATATATACCACCAACTGAAGCTGCAACCCATAGTATAACGCCGCAAGATCAAATTTCCTGCTGCCGGACTTATAATCAATGACTTTTACATATACGACATCGTCATCAATACAGGTATCTATCCTGTCAATCCTGCCGCGAAGTTTCATTTTTTCTTCTTCAGTAAGTGCAATATTCACAGAATCAAGCTCCTCTGCCATTGAAAAAGACATTTCAAAACGTTCCGGCAAAAAAGAACCTTTTTTAAGCTGTGTCTGCAGGGTATGTACGGTCTGATTCAAAATCCGTCTAATCCTCTTAAGCTGATACTGATTTCTGGAATTGCTGTATAAGATAGTCTCACCATAGTTAACCGCATAAGCCTCTATTGCCTCATCAAGGAGCTTTTCTCCTACATCCTCCGTAAAATCAAACCAGGTGTACCTACTGCCGGTAAGCTTATCCGCAAATAGCTCCAGTACTCCATGGAAAATATTTCCCATATCCACATTTTCAAAAGTATATTCCTTACGTTCGCTAAGGGACAGTCCATATTGAAGAAAATGTGCATAGGCACAGGCAGCATATTTTTCCAGACGACTGACACTGTTTTGCAGGATACTTCCATATAAAAGCTTCGTTATCTGTCTGGAAAGCGGACTCTCCTTATATCTGTAAAATGCGGTATCTATCAAGCTGTCAACCTGATCTTTATATTCACTGTTCCTATGATAACTGTGGTAAAAGGTAAATAATCTCTTCTCATCTTCCGCATCCAGCATACCTGCAGCATACTCCCTAAGCAGCTCCGTAAAAAAATGCATACCGTCATTACCGTTTGCAAGCTGCTCTTCAACCGGAAGTCCCTCCGGAAAACGTCTCAAAAGTTTCGGGAAAAGTGTTTTTACAGTGTCAATAAGATAGGCCGGACGCAGGCTTTTACCGTCATTTCCAACTCTGGCATAGGATAAATATAAATCCTGTGCAGGTTTAGTCATATTAAGATAGAGATAAAGCCGCTGAATATACATCTGCTGCCTTGGAGTCGGAGCAAGTTCCCAGCCCGCATCCTTTATAAATTCCCTGTCAATGTCGGAAATAATTCCGCCTCCCGTACCGTTCTTCGGAATATTACCGTCATTTATTCCCAGGAAAAACAGTACTTTTACCTGTTTAAGTCTGGTTCTCTCGATATCACCTATTACAACCCTGTCTACGTTCTGAGGTATGGTTCCCACAGTAATTTCCGAAAATCCCGCATCCAGAATATCCGCAAATTCCCGAAGTTCCATTTCCTCTTCATTTAAAAGGGATTCAATCTGATCCAGTAAATCTATAACAAGCCCGTAAATCTGGCCATACTCATTTGCCCTTGTCAGTTCTCCGTCACTCTCGAATTGTTTTTCAAATCGAACAAGCTTTTGCTGCAGCTCATTTTTTACCATAAAGTCATATAGTGCATGTACAAGTTCTCCTGCTGTCCTGTAATCAACAAGTAACGGAGAAATCTGCTCCATAAGGGCTTCTCTCAGCCTGTTATATTCCGCAAGCCTTGCAACTCCTTCATCACCGTCTTCTTCCTTGTATACAAAAATCTCATTCCAGCGTTTCCTGCCACATATGCCGAATCTTCGTACATAATTTTCCAAACGGTCAATCTCAGAGCGCTCAAAGCCGCACAAGCCGGCCCTCAGATAATGAAAGACCGCCTCTCTGCTGAAATCCTGAAGAACAATCTGTAATGCGCTCCGTATATATTCGGTAAAAGGGTTGTACAATATTCCCCTTGTCTTGTCCATATAAACCGGTATACCAAATTTGGCAAACTCTTCCTCTATATCATTTTCATATGTTTCCATATTGCCTGTCACTACCGCTATGTCGCGATAATGCAGACCATTTTGGTCAATATTTTCACAGCCTTGTTTTTCTCTCTCAAGTAATCTGTGTATTTCAATACATGTCTGTCTGACTTCCTCCTTCGGAGTCGATGCTTCGATTAAATGAATATGTCTGACACTGTCCTGATAAGTCAATATAGGATATCTGAATAGCGACTGCTCCAAATGTGCAAGCTCAGGGGAATCTGCAAATCTCGGCAGCCTTCCGTCTATTTTATCCTGACATACAACAGCCGGAAGAATCTCTGCTCCAACTTCCTCACCAAGTCTTTTTAAATCAGCCACTGTTTTCTTACTTAAATGAAATAGTTTTTGCTCCCCATCCGGATAATACGGATTTTCCCGGGAATCTATGGTTATAGTTACAATGACCCGTTTAGTCAATTTTATTAATTCTTGAATTACCCGGTATTGTATCGGTGTAAAGCCGGTAAAACCGTCAAAAGCAATAACACAGTTTTTAATAATCTCAGACTTAGGCAGCGCTTCCATCAAACTGTCTAAAGTCTCTTCCGTTGTGATATATTTATCCTGTATATAAGACAAGAAGCTGCCATAAAGCAACTCCAAATCCTTCAATTTATAATAAAGCGCTCCACGGGACTTCGAACATTCCGCAATCTTTGCAAGCTCTTCACACCCTATGCCATACTGCATAAATTCAGAGATTGCCGACTTAACCTCATGTATATAACCTATCTTATGAAGGTGACTGCCCATAACATGAAGTCCATTTTGCTCTTTCCCTGCAATTTTACGCAGAATAAGACTTTTACCTGTATCATCTAAAACAGTCTTATCCCCATTTCCAACCTCTTCCAGAATCCTATGCGTCAGTCTTCCGAAACTTAAGACATCTATATTCATAATGCCTTTGTTTGGATGCTCCAATACTAAATCCATCTGAGTCTGCATAGTAAACTGATCAGGCACGATCAGTAAAAAATCGCAATCCGGCTCTGCAATTGAAGCCGCTATTATATCCTCATGAAGTTTTCTGCTCTTTCCTGCTCCCGAGCCGCCAAAATAAAACTGAAGCGCCATTTTATTCAACCGTGCCTTTCCTATTTATCCCATACAAGTCAATTTCCACGATTCTGTTCAAATATTAACACACTCTATATTTCATTACAAGTATTAACTAAATTTAGTTAATTATATTACAATATAGTATATTAAAACCCCCTTATACCATAACACAGCCCTGTCATTTCACAAATACTGTAGCTATAGCATAAGGGGGATTAAATAATCCTAAAACTTTTGTTTATATTATTGTTCAGTTTCCGGTGCGGTAAAAGTTACTCCTTTAAAGACTTTCGTGCCCTTATATGCACTCTTTTTAACCGCTTTTATAGTCACCGTATATGTTCCTTTTTTCTTGTCAAGCTTTACGGTAGCAGTATAATCCGTTCCGTCCGTAAGAGTCACTCCATTATAAACAACCTCTACCTTGTTTTGTGTCGGGTCTTTTATTGTTACCGTCATCTTTGCCGTCTTGCTTCCAAGGTTAAGTTGGCCGAATTTCACGGTGACTTCTTTCGTGGAATCATCGGTATAGTTTTTACCGTTTACCGCCTTAAGGGTAATCTTATATTTTTCTCCTGTTTTAATGCCATCCTTGATACTTCCGTCCGGATTTTTAATTGCGCCGTAATCTACGGTAAATTCCTCATCCTCGGTAAGTATATGCTTACCGTCTTTCACGGTGAAAGTAATATCTGAAACTTTTCCGGTTAAAGGGATATTAGGCACGGAAGCTACCTTCACCTTGGCAAAATCTTTTTTTCCGATATCAAATTTAACAGGGGCGGTAACTCCATAATAACCTTTTCCTTTTTTGGTTACACCAACCACTCTAACGGTAGCGGCATTCTCGGCATCCTTACTGCAGGCATTTACATTATTGCTGTATATGACCTTGTACTGGCTAGCAGGTACCTTTACTCCGCCGTCAGTTACCGTTACTTTGGGTTTTTGCTGCTTACCGTTATAGGTATATCCCTTTGCAGGTATTTTTAATTCTACCTTTACACTTTCGGCATTAATCGGTTTAATATCCGAAGTGCCCTGTATGGGTGCAAGGATATTGAATTTGACGCTGCTCTTGGATTCAGTGCCGGAATCATAGTTTCCTTTACCTTTTACCGTTAATACAGACTGTGTATCAGCGGTCGGGGATCCTTTAGACGATAATACCACCTCATAATCCACATCTTTTACAAGCTCATAAGTACCGTCCGTAACCACTACCACAGGATTTGGTTCTTCACCTTCAGTGTATACAATGTCGCCCACGGGCGAAAGTTTTACCTTTGCGATGCTCTTAGGCGTAATGGTAAAGTTCTTGGTAATATTACCTGAGTATTCTCCGATTCCCTTAACGGTTACGCTTGCGGTATCCACTCCCGCATCAACATTATTGGAATAACGAAGCGTATAATCCACATTTAATTTAAGTGTCTGAGTCTTAGCTTTGCCTTTTTCATCCGTATACTTATATGCGACTACCATTACAGGGCAAATCTGTTCTCCCGTGTAGACTGCACTATACGTCTCTTTCTTCTTAGGGAACAGTACGCTGTTGATAACAGGTTTGTCAGATTCATCAGGTTCATCCGGTTTGTTATCAGGTGCAAAACCCTCAGCATATTTTACAACAATATTATAACCTCCGGCACCGTTTGATTCAGGCTCAAACCATACTTTATTGTTATCATCTTCAGTATTATACTGCTTTGGCGAAGTATACCAGAGCCTTTTCATAAGTTCCATAACAGCTGTTTCATCCGAAAGAGTAGTCGTTGCTGCAAGCACATCTTCATTAAGTACTACATCCTCTACAGTATCCCACCAATCACCATTTTCCCAGAAATTCTCGCTGTAAGTCACAAAACGGAGACCTATTCCGTAGTTATGTCCCTCTTCCAAAGTTCCTCTCTCTGTCACATTACCTTTAAACGCCGGAAGCTTTGCCTTGTCGCTCGGATACCCGTTATAAACTAAGTCGAAATAGAACTCATACTCCTCTTTATCCTCTTCGTTCCCTTCAGTAATACCCGCATCCTTGGCAAATACATTAAGCACTATGTCATTAAATTCAACTTTATCCACTTTATCAGGTTCTTTGACAATAAACGTTGCGTGACCGTCTACCGTAAATTGTGAAATGTTTTTAACTCCATTTGCAAAAAACTTTTCAGATATTGAAATAGCAGTATCTCCGCTATCCGCACCGGTTACGCTGCCGTTTATATCTGCATTTTGAAAATATAAATCAGCACTATCAGATACTTTTATATCACCGGCTGCCCAAAATTCATTAATAAAGATTACATCGGCCTTTCCCGATATATTGATATCTCCGTCAACTCCCGAATGAATAAATTCTACCGTAGTATCTTTATCAGATGGCTCTTGTAAATCACCTGCATTGTTAATCGTCAATTTAAGTTCCTGGCCGGTTGGTTCAAAGGTCACATTGTCTATAATAACTTCTGTTTTTCCCTGTATGATCAATTCGTTCAGCTTCCAGGGCAGAAGTCTTTCAGTACCATTTTCTTCAGTATCAACTTCGCCATCACCGCTTGACACAAGCAGGGCGCCTTTGATATTGGCAGGCAGGGTAAGAGTCTTGTCTTCAAGCTCATAAGATTTCTTCATTGCCTGTATGACAACATAATTTACACCATCACCATTTAAGAAATCATCTACTGAATCGGTATCAAACCAAGCAATGCCGTAATTTTCTTCAGCTTCCCATATAGTGTCTACATCATTTTTTGCACGCTCAAAATCATCAGCATTATTAAACTGTAAAACCCTGTATGCCAGTCCCTCATCAACCTGCCCTATCAGGATCCAGCCATCAGAATAATATGTACCATAATCTTTATTATTATGATACCCTATCTTCTGTATCAGGTTTTTATCACTACCGCTAATCTTAGCAATCGGTGTTCCTTCTTCGAGCTCTTCATCTTCCGCATCATCCCACCAATCATCATTTTCCCAGAAGTTTTTGCCAGAATCAGAAGACTTCACAAAACGCATATTTACCCCACAGTAAAGTTCTTCGTCTTGCAGCGCCGCATCCACTGTCTCTGTTATCTCACCCTTAAACACCGGAAGTTTACCTTCATCCTCCGGATATCCGTTATACACTATATCAAAATAAAACTGATATGATCCTTCATTCTCATCATTGGGATTTTCATTATTGTTATCACGTACAATAAATTCTATGTCATTAAATTCCAATGCATCCGGATCATCGACAATAAATGTCGCATAAGACTCTACCATAAACAGTGAAAAGTTTTTAACACCTTTTGCAATAAACTGTTTAGATATCAGAATCGTAGTATCACTGTTATCCGTACCGGTCACGCTGCCTTTTATGGTCGCATTTATAAAGAATAGATCAGCGCCCTGCAATACTGTTACGTTGCCTTCTACATTAGAATCAATAAATGTTACTTTGGCATTTCCTGAAATATTTATATTTCCGTTGACTTGAGAATCACTAAATATTACTCTGGTTTCCTCATCAGAAGTCCGGCTTGCGGAGTCAACACCACTCTTAATTATCAATTCAAAATCTTGACTAATGGAGTCAATATTTGCAGCATCTATACTTATTTCACAGCCTTCATTTGCACTGATTCCTTTAAGCGGCCAATTTTCGGTTCTGGACCATATCAATACGCCCTTAATACCGTCAGGCAGATTAAGCGTATCAGGTTCACTTTCGTCGGTGACTTTTTCATTTACCAGTATCACAACATATTCGGCTTCATTATCGTTACCTTCAGATAAATTATCCAGTGAATCAACTTGGTTTAAAATGCCCGCAAACTCACCTGTGATAAGGCCATAATCTTCTCTTACACGCCAAAAATCTTCTTCTGCAAGCCATAGGATGGAATATGCTGAATATAATGCTTCATCCAATGCAAGCCTGCCATTCGAATTAAGATAAAGGTCTTGATCTTTCCCTTCCTTTTCTCTGTTATGGTTATAATAACCTACCTTTTCTGCAATTTCGTTTATCTTTTCATCTATTTCATCCTCAGTTCCCTCTCCCTCAGGAACAAAGTATGCCACCTGCGTGCCGGCTTTAAGTTCCTCGGCATCAACTTTCTGCCACCAGTCATTATTACCTTCGTCATCATAGTAGTCACCCAGATAAAATGGGGTGTCACTATGTTTCCAAAATCTTACGGATATACCTCTGTCATATGTAAATTCACTTCCATCTCCTTCATTCGTATCGGTAACTGTGCCCAGCTCAATAGACATCTTAAATCTGGGAAGCAAAGCAAGATGCTCTTCCCCCGGATATCCGTTATATATGATAGTTCCTTCTGTATCTCCGGAAATCTTATTAAAAGTAATACCTTTTACACTTGCATGTTCATTCGCAGCATCTTTTATCAGGAATTTACAATCCCTTGGACCATCCTCTTCATCATCAGGGTTATGGCCAATCAAAGCGTCAAGCTTGGTCTCTCCTTCATTAATAAAACCATTTAGCATAATGTCGCCATAGACTACTATGGTCTCAGTCACATCGTTTCCGGCATTTTTGCTTCCACAACTTACCACACCGTTAACTGTGTTGTCTCCAAGAATTACCCTGCTTTTATTATTTGCCTCAGTGGATGAGAACTCAATTGTAAAATTTCCTTCGTCAGCATCAATATACAGACCTTTTTCAAAATATACGTCGGTTTCTGTGCCTTCTATGGTCAGTTTATTGGCAATTACACCAAAATCAATCTCCTTCTCGTCTTCTTCGCTGTAATAATTTCCGTTTCCGATGATCAGACCTTTTACGGTTGCAGGTACTGTTATTGTTTTATCAGAAACACCGGGATTGGTTTGTGATATATACACATACTCCGCAGCTATCGGACTCCCATCAGTTATTTCGCCATTATTTTCCCCTTTTGTCAATTTGGAAAAAAGTGTTTCAAGATCTCCTGCATATTCAAACTTCTCGTCATATGGAGATTGTCCTCCTTCATAGTCCCATAACAATCCTATATTTTTCCAGATATCAACTAACTCGCCAGCATCCTCAAATACTATACCCTTCCAATAACCTTCACCTGCATCATACAGTGGCTGGGCCGATTCTGGTTCCTGATCGTCATATGTAACCTGGGCTTCATTATTAGCTCCGCCATCAGTCTCATCATTAGCATTATTATCAGCTTCTTCATCAACCATATCATTTGTCATATCACCATCATCTGTATCTGCGACGTTTTTCTCACTATTTTCGACTTCATCACCAGCATCCGCTGCCGCTACGTCTGCCTCATCTCCGAGGTTACCTTCTACACCCGGTTCAGCTACATCTACAGCCTCTGCCTCCGTTGCTTCCGCTTCCGGTTCAGCCGCCTCTGCCATCACAGCCCCGCCACCAAACGGACCGGATGTACAAAGCATTGCCAAAGTCAGAAGAAAAGCCAATGCTCTTTTGAAATATTTGTTTTTCATTCCTCACCCTCCTAAGATTTTGCTTCCACTAATATTATCAATATAAATAATACTATTTTAATATTATACAAAACATATTTTTACATATCAATAATATCTTATTTGGAAACAAAAATAATAAAGACAAAAATACGCCCCCTCATACAATTAATCATAAGAGAGGGCGTATAAGATAATTTATATTATTTATAACATATGATATTTAATTTTGATCATTCTATACCAATTAGTTAAACGGAATAACGGCTCCATCATATTTACTGTTGATAAAATCTGCAATTGTATCAGACTTCAGTGCATCAACCAATGCCTTAATACCTTCATTGTTCTCATTACCTTCTTTAACAGCAATTACATTCACATAAGTCTTAGCTGCCTCAGAATCAGAACTTTCATATGCAACAGAATCCTTAGCTACCGAGAAACCTGCCTCTAATGCATAGTTTCCGTTAAGAACCACAAATGCTACCTCATCTTTTACTCTGGGCACCTGCGCAGCCTCAAGCTCCTGAATCGTAATATCATTAGGATTTTCTTCAATATCATTAACTGTAGCTTCCAGACCAACTCCGTCTTTCAATGTAATAAGTCCGTTGTCCTGTAATAAAAGAAGTGCTCTTGCCTCATTAGTGGTATCATTAGGAACAGCGATAACATCACCGGCCTCAATTTCGCTTAAATCACTCTTGGTACCCGGATAAATTCCAAATGGCTCATAGTGTATACCGCCTGCATTTACCAGATGTGTACCCTGCTCTTCATTAAATGAATCCAGATAAGGAATATGCTGGAAATAGTTAGCATCAAACTCATCGCTTTCTACTACAAGGTTAGGCTGTACATAATCGTCAAATACAGTAACATCCAATGTCCAACCCTGCTCAGCCAAAATCTTTGCAGCCTCTTCAAGAATCTCTGCATGAGGTGTAGCTGACGCCGCAATTTTAATAGTTCCTTTCTCTTTTGCCGCAGGTGCAGAGTTATTTCCACATCCCGTCAACACTCCAAACGCTAACACTGTTGCCAATAAACTTGCAACTACTCTTTTTTTCATAATTTTCTCCTCCTCTTCTCTGCAATATTCCGCAGATTTTTGTTTTCTATATTATAAAGCATATGTTTAAATAACACCTGCTCTTATATAGCATCTTTATCCAAACTTATCCTCCTCTACTA
The DNA here is from genome assembly GCA_022510525.1 of Lachnospiraceae bacterium. Taxonomy (GTDB): domain Bacteria; phylum Bacillota; class Clostridia; order Lachnospirales; family Lachnospiraceae; genus UBA3282. The sequence goes on from JAFLTH010000004.1 coordinate 65,532, forward strand.
TACCTTCCTTCTATCAAGCTTACTTGCCACCTTCGTTCCGATAGTCTGGAATATCTGAACAAGCAATATCAAAAGCACAACGGTAACGATCATTATCCCTTGTTCATACCTGTAATACCCATAGCGAACCGCTATATCACCAAGTCCACCGCCGCCGACAGTACCGGACATAGCGGAATATCCGAGTATTGTCCCGGTAGCTATAGTTGCGCCTGCAATCAGTGAAGTCCTGGCTTCCACAAGCAGAACCTTCCAGATGATTGTAAAAGTACCTGCTCCCATACTCTGCGCCGCTTCAATCACTCCCTTGTCCACTTCATTCAGGGAAGATTCTATCATACGTGCTATAAACGGTGCTGCCGCAATAGTCAATGGCACTATTGTAGCTGTGGAACCGTAGCTTTTTCCTACTATGAATCTGGTAAAAGGAATCAGCAGTATTAACAAAATCAAAAACGGTACACTTCTGACTATATTTACAATTACATCAAGTACTTTATATACTATCTTATTCGGTTTAATTCCGTTTTTATCGGTTATCGCAAGTATGATTCCCATAGGAAGCCCCAGTACATAACCAAAGAATGTAGATGTCAGTGTCATATATAAGGTACCTTTGACACCATCTAATATCATCAGAATAACTTTACTATCCCATATATCCATATCCTTCCGCCTCCTCTACCGCAAGACCTCTGTTTTTCAGATAATCTTTCATTTTATTTTGCACTTCCTCATCCTCGGGAAGCTGAAGGACCATTTCACCTCTGGCTATTCCCTCAACATTCATGGTATCCGCCTTAAGAATATTTACAGGCTGTCCAAACTCAAGCACCATATTGGCAATAACGGGCTCAAACGAAGAATTTACCGAAAAAACTATACGTATACAGCTTTTGGTCTTCATAAGGTCTGTCTGGTGTTCTTTAGGGTTCGATGCGGCATCATCACGACCTTTGACAATAAGCTCCCTGGCTGCCTGTGTCTTCGGATGACTGAATATTTCAAAAACCCTGCCATGTTCAACCATATGTCCATTGCTTATGATTGCCACATGTGAGCAGATTTCCCTTACAACCGCCATCTCATGTGTAATAATAACAATTGTTATTCTATATTTTTCATTTATTTCTTTTAAAAGTGCAAGTATCGACTGAGTAGTCTGCGGGTCCAATGCACTGGTTGCTTCATCGCATAAAAGAATCTTGGGGTTTCCTGCAAGCGCTCTGGCAATCGCCACACGCTGCTTCTGTCCGCCGGACAACTGTGCGGGATAAGCCTTTGCTTTATCAGACAAACCTACTATTTCGAGAAGTTCCTTTGCCCGCTTTCTGGCATCTTTCTTTTTTACTCCTGATATTACCAAAGGAAAACATATGTTATCTAATACATTCTTCTGCATCAGAAGATTGAAATGCTGGAATATCATTGCAATTTCGCTTCTCTGTTTACGCAGTTCCTTTTCCGACATCTTACTTAAGTCTTTACCTTCGATTTCTACGGTACCCTCAGTCGGGCGCTCCAGAAAATTCAAACATCGAACCAGCGTACTTTTACCGGCTCCGGACATTCCTATGATTCCGTAAATATCTCCTGCATCTATTGATAAGTTGATGTCCTGCAGTGCCTCAACCTCGGCATCCTTGGTTGTAAATACCTTGGTAAGGCTTTTAACTTCAATTATTCCAGCCATATTTTTATCCTTTCTCCCTATTCTGCCGAAAACAGCGGAGTTGAGAGATATCTGTCACCTGAGTCGGGAAGCAGTACTACAATTACTTTCCCTTTATTTTCCGGACGTCTTGCAAGCTCGGTTGCCGCATGGAGAGCCGCTCCGGAAGAAATGCCTACAAGTATGCCTTCTCTTACGGCTATTTCTTTTCCGGCCGCAAATGCATTTTCATTGGATACTTTAATGATTTCATCATATATTTCCGTATCCAGCACCTCAGGCACAAAACCCGCTCCAATTCCCTGTATCTTATGTGGTCCCGGTTTTCCTCCCGATAGAACCGAACTGCTTTCAGGCTCTACCGCAACTATTTTAATATCAGGATTCTTTTCTTTCAGATAAGAACCAACACCTGTAATAGTTCCTCCCGAACCGACTCCCGCCACAAAAATATCCACTTTTCCGTCTGTATCTTTCCAGATTTCCGGACCTGTAGTCAACTTATGAATCTCAGGATTAGCAGGATTCACAAACTGCCCTAAAATCATGGAACCCGGAATTGAAGCATGCAGCTCTTCGGCCTTTGCAATAGCACCTTTCATTCCCTGTGTGCCGTCTGTAAGCTCAATCCTGGCTCCATATGCAAGTAAAAGCTTGCGTCTCTCAACGCTCATTGTTTCAGGAAGTGTCAGTATTGCCTTATATCCTTTAGCCGCAGCTACTGCCGCAAGTCCTATACCTGTATTACCTGAGGTCGGCTCGATAATAGTCGCCCCAGGCTTCAAGATACCTTTCTTCTCTGCGTCCTCAATCATATTCAATGCGATACGATCCTTTACCGAGCCGGCCGGATTAAGGTATTCCAGCTTTGCCAAAATAGTAACATCTGTTATTTTATTCACTTCCGAATAATTTGCAAGTTCCATTAATGGTGTATTTCCAATTAATTCCGTCGCATTCTTTTTTATATTTGCCACTGTTACGCCTCCATTTCCTACTTATATAGTAGGTTTTATATGAATTGATGATACACCATTACGCCACCTGTGTCAAGCAGTAATTTCAATAATTATATTTATATAAATATTTCAGGTTAAATTTTATTTTAATTTCCAGATATCTCTATTGTACTCTGCAATAGTCCTGTCGGATGAGAAGAATCCGGCTTTTGCAATATTGACCAGCATCATCTTGCGCCATTTTTCTTTGTCTTCATAATCTGCCATCATCTTGTCTTTAACCTTGATATAGTCCTCTAAATCAAGCAAGGTCATAAACCAGTCCTTATTAAGAAGCTCATTATACAACCGTTCCAGATTTTCTTTGTGGCCAACCTTAAGTGCTTCCTTGCCTACTATAAAATCAACAGCCTCTTTTATGACCGGACTCTTATCATAATAATCTTTGGATACATAGTCCGCCTTTTCATAGTGTTTGATTACCTGCTCGGACTTTTCACCGAAGATATAAATATTATCATCCCCTACAAGTTCATGGATTTCCACATTGGCGCCGTCGGAAGTTCCGAGTGTCACTGCCCCGTTCAACATAAACTTCATATTTCCGGTTCCGGAAGCTTCCTTGGAAGCCAGTGAAATCTGCTCCGAAATATCACAGGCCGGAATCATTCTCTCGGCATATGAAACATTGTAGTTTTCTACCATAAGCACTTTCATATACGGGCTTACATCCGGGTCATTATTAACAATCTCCTGCAATACAAGCAGCAAATGGATAATATCCTTTGCAATCACATACGCAGGTGCAGCCTTGGCTCCGAAGATAAAGGTCATGGGTCTTGAAGGTTTCTTACCTGCCTTGATTTCCAGATATTTATGGATGATATACAAAGCATTCATCTGCTGGCGCTTATACTCATGCAGTCTCTTGGACTGAATATCAAAAATGGAATCAGGATCAATGGTAACTCCCTCCACTTCTTTAACATAAGCGGCAAGTTCCTTCTTGCGGTTCATCTTAATCTCGGCAATCCTGTTCAGGACTCTCTCATCGTCCTTATACTCCAATAGTTTGCTCAATTTATCCGCATCCTTCTTGAAACCGTCGCCAATGGTCTCGGATAAAAATACTGCCAGCTCATGATTACAGGATAACAGCCATCTTCTAAACGTAATTCCGTTTGTTTTATTATTGAATTTCTCCGGATATAGTTTATAAAAGGCATTTAACTCGGTATCTTTAAGTATTTCCGTATGAATGGCGGCCACACCGTTTACGGAGAATCCGTAATGGATATCGATATGAGCCATATGTACTCTTTCGTCCTCATCAATAATCTGAACCTTCGGGTCTTTATATTTTGCAGCCACCCTCTTATCCAGTTCCTTTATAATAGGTACAAGCTGGGGAACCACCTTTTCCAGATATTTAAGCGGCCATTTTTCCAGGGCCTCTGCCAGAATCGTATGGTTGGTGTAAGCACAGGTCTTGCTTACCACATCAATTGCCTCATCCATAGTAAAAGCCTTTTCATCCACAAGAATCCTTATAAGTTCAGGAATGACCATAGTCGGATGAGTATCGTTGATCTGGATTACGGCATGCTCATACATAGTGCGCAGATCGTATTTCTTTTCTTTCATTTCTTTTAAAATAAGCTGTGCCGCATTGCTTACCATAAAATACTGCTGATAGATACGAAGCAGATTGCCGGCTTCGTCAGAATCGTCAGGATACAGGAACAGTGTAAGGTTCTTTTCAATATCCTCTTTATCAAAGTCGATGCCTTCTTTTACCAGACTTTCATCTACTGTCTCAATATCAAACAGCCTGAGTTTGTTTACACCGCTGTCATAACCTATTACATCAATATTATAGAGGCGTGAGGTCACCTTTTTCTTTCCAAATGACACATCAAAGGTAACATCTGTTTTGGTAAGCCATGACTTAGCCTCAATCCAGTCATTTTTCTCGGCATTCTGCAATTTATCTTTAAATACCTGTTTAAAAAGTCCAAAGTGATAATTGAGTCCTATTCCCTCCCCCGGAAGTCCCAATGTGGCAATTGAATCCAGAAAGCAGGCTGCAAGACGGCCCAGACCACCGTTTCCAAGTGACGGTTCCGGTTCAATCTCTTCTATTTCGCTCATATCTTTACCGTTTTTTTGTAAAATATTTTTCATTTTATCGTATATGCCAAGATTGATAAGATTGTTGGATAAAAGCTTTCCGATTAAAAACTCGGCGGAAATATAATACACTTTTTTCTCTCCTGCAATCTCTCCGGAAACAGACACCAACGTCTTAGTTAACATAAGTATGGCATAATACAACTCTTCATTACTGCACCGGGCTATACTTTTGCCATAGACTCTGTTTACCTGCTCCTCCAGTTCCTTTTCCAGATTCATCAATAAAACATCTCGCTTCAGGTTACTTGCCTGTGCCATAATAGTACCTCCTTTTATAAAACATCATCTACGCTTACATAATAAGATAATCCAAATGTTCCGATTCCGCAATTGCAGGATACCGATACGGAAGCTCTTTGAATAATTACCTGCTTAAACGGTACACACTTAAGAATCTCCCGCTTTATTAATTCCTGCTGTTCCACACTGCATCCCACATGTGAAATAAAGACTATATCCGTATTGATTCTTCCTTTATGGCGTAAACTGGAACGTATAAATCCTTTCCATGAATTTTCCAGCCTTCCGCCCCGTACACCAATCGCCTTTATCCTGCTCTGGTTCATTTTAAGTACCGGATGAAGTCCGAATATATCACATATTTTGGCAGTAACCCTGTTTACATATCCCTGCTTATAAAAAATATTAGCAGATGGCAGAATGTAGCGGAAATATATGTGATCCTTTATCATTTCCACTCTTTCATGGATTTCATTTACCGTATAACCATCCATTGCAAGCTTTGCTGCATACAGAACTACAAGTGCCTGACCTCCTGAAATCTGCGTGGAATCTATTATATGAACATGGTCAAAGCCCTGGGCGGCAGCAACTGCGACTTCGTGGCTTATTCCCGTATCCCGTGCCATTGATATATGAATCACTTCTTCTGCCTGAGTCAACATATCGGCAAAGAATTCCTCGTATTCCTCCATTGAAACGCTGTCTGCAACGGCATCACTTGTAGTATCCGTCATATATCTTATCAGATTATCCGAAGAAATCTCCAGCGTATCTGCAAAACGCCCGCTTGGTGTCCTGATATATAAATACATCATACCAATATCATATTTTTCTATATAATGTTCAGGCAAATCACTTACGCAGTCCGTAGTAATACGAACTCTCTTCTTCCTTTGCCGGGATATCATTTTGGCAGAATCTTCATATATGTCTTCCTCATTATCTACAGATCTGAATTCCAGTATATCATCCGGAATAAATTTTAATATCTCAGCCTCCAGCAGTTCTCCCTGTATAGGCTTTTCAAGATATCCGTCAAAACCTTCTTCCAGATAATTCCATCCGGATTCCGCAGAAGAATTAGCTGACATGACAACCACTGCAGAATCACGACACAGACTGTTTTCCTGTCTGCGAAGCTGCTTGAGGGTTTCACGTCCGTCCATTCCGGGCATCATATAATCCATCAGAATAACATGATAGTATTTTCTTCTGGTCATTTCAAGGCATTCTTCACCGCTTATGGCAATATCAATATTTACCTTGGTTTCTTTAAGCAGCTTACTTTCAACCAAAGAATTCATATGATTATCATCTACAATGAGTATACGCGCCTCCGGCGCCTCAAATTTCGGATGATAATCCTCAAAATTCGCCCTGCCTGATAATAATTTAACATCCCCAACGGGTGTTGCATCCACTATTTTCTGAGGCAGTATTATTGTAAAAACGGAACCCTTGGTGTAGATACTGTCCACCATAATTTCACCATCCATCATATCCACAAGCTGCTTCGTGATGTATAGCCCGAGACCGCTTCCTTCTATTTTCATATTCTTACGTGTATCAACTCTTTTAAAATAATCATAAATATGCTGCAGTTCCTCTTTACGTATGCCTATTCCGGTATCTTCCACGGATATCTTGAGACTTATATCATCGCCGTCCATAGACTCTATACCTGCCGTAAAGGTTACAGAACCTTCATTAGTATATTTGACCGCATTGGTCAATACATTGAGCAATACCTGGGCAACTCTCTTCATATCCCCAAGTATTACAGACGGAAGGTTTTCATCAATATCTATAAAAAATTCCAGTTTTTTCTCCATCATACGTACCCGTACCATATCAACCAGATTTCCAAATAAATCTGCAGTATTATATTCAACCGGAATGATTTCCATTCTTCCCGTTTCCATCTGAGAAATATCTAAAACATCATTAACCAGATTAAGCAGCATCCTGCTTGCACTCTGAATACTTTGAGCATATTCCTTAATCTCATACTCGCTGCTTTCCCTGAGGATCATCTCATTCAGACCCACAATTGTATTGATCGGGGTACGGATTTCATGACTCATACTTGCAAAAAAGCTGTTCCTTGATCTATTTACCCTTTCCAACTCCTCCTGCTGCCTGCGGGCAACAGCGCGCTCCACCTCAAACATCTTAATCTGTGCCTTGATAATCGCGCCTCCGCATATACCCACCGCAAGCACGGCAAAAAGAGAGTCCAGGTAAGCAGCCAACGTTGATTCCATGGGAATAATCCTGTCAGGATTATGATAACCATAGTAATATGTAAAAACATCTACCACAACTGACAAAATCATAAAAAATGCCAGTCGTTTGCCTGAAAACATCGTAAAAACATAGATAAATCCAAGCGCAAACCATACCGTCGCGCCTCCCATAAGACCTCCGCTTAACAGAAACATTTCAGGAAACACTATAAGAATGATCAAAAGTGCTACAATCACGGCCGCAACATCTATCTTACGGTATTTGAATGTTATAATAAGATCCACAATAAGTACAGCCAGAAGAATCAACATAGGAATGAAGACCTCCAGCACATTATTGACCATAAGAACTTCAGCTATGCCAAAAATAATGATTGCGCTGCCTATCAGAATGATCATTCGAAAGATTCGTTCCCGCAGCTCATATTCTCTTCCATAAATCATTTCCATAAACTTTTTAATCATTCTGCGGCTTCTCCTTTCTTATCATTCTTAAGGTCATTACAAATCTTAGATATATTATCAAGCGCTGACATATAGTCGGTTTTCTCTATCTTCTTTTTATAAGGTTCCAGCTTATCCTTAAGAGAAGTTCCGTTATACTGATACTCCTGCAGTTTTGATACAAGAGTAAGCATCTGTTCCCCGTCAAGTGAATATGCGGCATCCTCAAGTTTTGCAAGCATATCGTCAAAATCACTGTCTTCAAGTTCCGGAAGATCACTTGAATTTGCAGTATTAGCCGAAATTTCACTATTATCAGAAGCAACATCGGCAGGTCGGTTATCCACTTTGGACAGCACCTCAAGGAGCGCCGGTGCCTGAGCTATCTCATTCATCACACGGCGGTGTTCCGCAAGCACTGCTTCATGATTTTGCAAGATATAATCTATATCTATATTTCTGCCTGCTTCCTCGAGTGCTTTAGCCATTTCAAAAAGGTTATTGGCTCCTATGCTTTTCATAGTACTTTTCAGTGCATGCACTCTGATGGTATAGTTCTTCCAGTCTTTTTCCTCAAATAATTTTTCTATATTACTGCGCTCATCTGCACTCTCCAGATAACACTCTTCAAGAATTTCCAGATATGCCGTTCTGGAACCGCAGTAAAGCAGCCCTTTCTCTATATCCAGGTCTCCTATAACAAGTCCGTCATCATCTGCCATAGCATCACCGGAGGTATCTGAAATCTCCATAATTTCGGGAGTAATAACATCATACTCGGCTTCGGTTCCATCCGATTCAGGTTCCTCTTCCGGATTTCTTGTATTATAGATAATCTTGTCTTCCGGAAGATTGCGCTTGAGTACACGTTCAAGTACCGAAACCTCCAACGGTTTTTCCACAAAGTCATTAAAGCCCTCTTCAAGAAACATCTCTCTGTTTCCGGGAGCTGCATTTGCTGTCAGTGCAACAATAGGCACCTGTTGATAATAACGGCCGGCCTTATCACGTATACGGTGGAAGGTTTCTATACCGTCCATTTCAGGCATCATATGATCCATAAATACAAAATCATAATTCATATTTTCTATGATTTCCAGAGCTTCATGACCGCTGGTGGCATAAGTCACCTTAATCTTGTATTCTTTTAACAAGCCTTCTACCACACGAATATTCATACGGTTATCATCTACAACCAGAACATGTGCATCCGGTGCCGTAAACTTGCCGGGCCGCGTCATCTGTTTACCGCCTGCGGCTTCTCTGTTTCCGTTCAATATGGAAACAACCGGCAATATGTAAAAAGGCTTATAAAGCCTGATGATATCCGGATTATTAACATACTTTTCATTGCTGCGCTCAACTACCATTATGACAGTTGCCCTGCCGGCCAGTTCATCAAAATACTCTTCATCCTCATTATATTCCTCCAGACTTATAAAGATATGGGTAAATTTATCAATCTCATCTCTGCGCTTAAGCTCTGCAAGATTACGGCACATATGACACTTCACCCTAAGCTGTCTGACCATATTTATAATAAGGGCGGAATATTCGTCACGGATGGTCATCATATCAAACTGCTCCATATCAAAATAAGCGGCTACATTCACTTTATCCCTGTTTTCCACCTGTACTATCGGTTTTTCGTCAACAACTTTCTGCGGAACCACAAAGCTGAACACACTGCCCTTTCCAAGTTTGCTTTTGACGGTTATTGTTCCACCCATCTTTGCAAGCAGTTCCCTGGAAATAGGAAGTCCGAGTCCGACACCACCTTCCTGGCGGTTTCTTTTTGAATCCACCTGACTGAAGCTCTCAAATATCTTTTCCAAAGCCTCCTCACTGATACCGATTCCCGTATCCTTTACCGATATACATAAATTGATACCATAGTCTTCTCTTCTTGCATGGATTCCGATTATGATACCGCCGTCATTAGTGAATTTAATAGCATTGTTTACCAGATTCATAATGACTCTTCGAATTTTTTTCTCATCTCCCAAAAGTACGTTGGGAATATTGGCATCACAGTCCACTATCAATTCAACCTGCGGGTTCTTCTTACGCGCCATCGCCATATTTATGACATCATTAATAGTAGAGGTAATACTGTATGCCTCTTCTTCAATATTCATTTTGCCCTGCTGTAATTGTGAAAAGTCAAGGATATCACTGACCAGCGACATAAGATTTTGTCCGGCATCCCTTATATCAAAGATTTCATTACGCATTTTTTCCAGATCATTCTCTCTGAGGGTCATTTCGCTCATACCGCAGATGGTATTTACCGGAGTTCTTATCTCATGACTGACATTCGCAAGGAAGTCGTCCTTACTTTTTTCCGCATCTATCAATGCGTCAATAACCTGGTATATCTGCTCCTGTCTTTCATTCCTGTTTTTATTCCATATGTAAAGCACCATTTCCAGACATAATAAATTTCCAAGCTGAGGTAAGAGCCTCATAATTTCATCTTCCGGCATATTGGCAAAAGTTCCGGCAATTACACTATGATAGAAAATAATAAAGGCAACTGACAGGAGTGTCAGAAGAAGCATGCCGGTATGACTAAACAATGCCACAATAACAATCACTGCCATAAATGTCGGTGTTAAATCAATGAGATTTTCAACATGCGTAGCGTATAAAATAATTATAAGCTGCATTAAAACAGAAATCCATGTTGCCCTTACACGCGAATTTCTGAATTTACTTATATGTATGATCCATGAAAAAATCATCATAATGATAACCGTACAGGTAAGCCATGCGGGTTCTTCCCTGCGGATAAAATTTGCGCACACCGTTAATCCATATAAAGTAAACAAAATTACGATGAACCGTTCAATATTATTTTGTTCCTGTTGAGCCTTTTTAAAATATTCCACTATGCCCCTCCTCGCCAAATATCATATTAGAACCGGACTACAGACATTAGTATTATTCTAATGCATATGACGGTAAATCTTACGTATTATCTTGAAGATTCCCGGATTGTACTTTGTTCCGGCATCCTTTTCCATCAGTTCCAAAGCCTCCTCAATATCATATGAATCCCGGTAAATACGATTTTCAGTCATTGCACAGTATGCACTTACCAGTGACACAATCTGTGCGGATAACGGAATTTCATCACCTTTCTTCTGGCAGGGATAGCCGCTTCCGTCCCAGTTCTCATGGTGATAATGTGCTATATCCACCGACATTTGAAGGAAATCGTTATAATCCCCGGTATCGCGGATATCTTCAAGAATTTTGGCACCTATCGTAGTATGTGTATGTATGACTTCCATTTCCTCCGGCGTAAGTGCATCCTTTTTCTGCAGGATTTCGGTAGGTATAGCCACATTTCCCAGATCACAAAGCGGTGTTGCCACTTCAATCGTATCGACAAAGGAATCCGAAATCAGATGCCCGTATTCGGGAGAGAGCTGCATTGCCTCCACAAGTATGCGGCAATTATAGCAAAGACGCTCCATATGGTCCACATCATAGCAGGCATTCTCCCTTGCCACACGAATCAGTGCATACAGCACGTTTTTCTTTTCCATTTCCAGCTGGTGAAGCTGCTCATCGATAGAACTCTGGAGACGCCTGTTCATATTAACAAGCTCATAATTGGCATCATACAACCTTAAATGCAGCTTAAGTCTTGCTTTTACAACCTTGGGTATGAATGGTTTGGTAATGTAGTCTTCACCACCAAAATCAAACCCTTTCACCACATCCGAAGGATCGTCAAAAGCGGATATGAAAACAACTGGAATATCCCTTGTTTCAGGGTTTTCCTTTATTTTTTTACATAATTCATATCCATCCATTTCCGGCATAGCTATATCCAGAATAGCCAATTGCGGATGCATTCTTTCAACTATTTTCAGTGCCTGCATCCCGTTCTCAGCCAGAACAGGCTGATAGCCCATCTCCTGTATGATATCACGCAACGCAAAGCGGTTAATCTCAACATCATCCACAACCAGAATCTTTGCGACCTCTTTTGGCATATTTTCCTGTGACATATCTTCTCTCCCATTGTCAAATTTGTTATTGCACAGTAATAAAGAAACTCATTCTTATACAGTTTATCACAGAAATTGTATATTCTCAATAAGTTTTAGCAACTATAAAAGGCCGGACCTCCAAAGAAGTCCAGCCTTTTAATTAACAGTTTATTTCTATTTACGTACCAGATGACGGGGAAGTCCGTTTACAAATAACGGCTGTAATTCTCCCATAATAAGCGGTCTTGCATATTTCTCATAACCGTCATTCAATCCCTTGCCGTCTGCTGTAATCCACTCGTCGGGAACTTTTCTTTCAACATTGGCAATCGCATGTATATCATATGCGCTGGTGCCGCACTGATAAGGAGCGTCACCGTTTCTGTCGAGAGTGATCATCATACCGGTCTTACCTTCATCGGCAGCCATTACGGCATCATAACCAACCTGGAATGCCTCGTTAATATCGGTAAGTGATGCCAGATGAGTAGCCGCACGCTGAAGTGTAGAAAACTCTACCGCACGAGTCTTAAGCCCTGTCTCTTCGGCAATCTTATTAGCAAGCATAACTGCGGTTCCGGACATCTGCTTATGACCGAAAGCATCTACTGCAACTTCTTTGCCAAGCTCGCATACATAGCGGCCGTCTGCAATATGGACACCTTCCGAAACAGCAATGACAACGGAAGACTTAGTCTCTGCAAGATGCTTAACATCAGCCATGAACTTGTCCATATCAAATACTTTTTCCGGCAAATAAATGGCATCAGGACCGCTGCAGTCATCGCCCTTGGACAGAGCTGCCGCCGCTGTCAGCCAGCCTGCATTACGTCCCATTATCTCAACTATACAGATAGTAGGCTTCTTAGCACCAAAAGATTCATTATCACGAATGATTTCTTTCATGCTGGTTGCAATATATTTTGCTGCTGAACCATATCCAGGACAATGGTCAGTAATCGGAAGATCATTATCAATAGTCTTGGGAACACCCATAAATCTCTGTGGTTTGTTATGAGCTGCCGCATAATCCGAAAGCATCTTAACCGTATCCATAGAATCGTTACCGCCTGCATAGAACAGACATTCGATGTCGTGTTTCTCCATTATTTCGAACACTTTCTCATACACGTCTTCATTTCCCTCAATCTTAGGCATCTTAAAACGGCAGGAGCCTAAAAATGCCGATGGAGTTCTTTTTAATAATTCAATACCGGTCTCGTCATCAAGATATTCCCCGAGATCGATCATCTTATCCTGTAAAAATCCCTCAATACCGTGAACCATACCATAAATCTTCTTCACGCCCAGTTTCTTGGCAGCGGAATATACACCTGCCACTGAAGAATTGATAACGGCTGTAGGTCCGCCTGACTGGCCAACAACAATGTTTCCTTTCATCACTACATCTCCTTTACATTTTAGTTTTCTGCTACCGCCAATATGGTTTTACAACCCAAACGGCGTCAAAAAAATTATAGCAAAAAATTCCAGCTATGGCAAGGGAAAAGGAGAGATCATTAAGTATACAAAATACGCGGCATAACACAGTAAAAGTATCGCGCCGCCGCTGCGCTTTAACTTCTTAGTCCTGATAACACACAGCCATAACAGTATTGCAGATGCTATACATACAATCGTATCCACTAAGAATTTCTGTTCATAAATAACAGGTGTTATCACAGCAGCTATACCCACTACAAACAGCAGATTAAAAAGATTGCTTCCCACTATGTTTCCGACAGCTATATCCGCTTTTCCCTTTATTGCCGCGGTTGCGGAAGTAACAAGCTCCGGAAGCGAAGTTCCGAATGCTACTATTGTAAGACCTATGATACGCTCTTCCATTCCAAAGATCAAAGCAAGCTCAGTAGCTGCATCTACCGTAACATTACTTCCAAGAACTATTAATGAGGCACCCACAAGAATCAATAACACCTGTTTTATAATGCTGTCTTTTTTCCCGGAATTATTGCCATCTTCCGCTGCCTCTTCTTTTTCCAAAGCTTCAGCCTGTCCTTTTTTAGCCATCTTAAACAGGTATGCAAGATAAAGTACCATTCCAAGCAAAAGTATAATACCGTCAATCCTTCCAACCGTAGTATCCAAAAGACCAAGTCCTGCCAAAAGCACCGAAGCGCCTATTACCATCGGAATTTCATATTTTATGGTTGAAAGCTGTACTGCCAAAGGTGAAATAACGGATGTTATTCCCAAGATCAAAAGAATATTCATTATATTGCTTCCCACAACATTTCCTATAGTAATTTCGGCACTGCCCTTTAAAGCTGCGGAAGTACTGACTGCCGCCTCCGGAAGACTGGTACCCATTGCTACAATAGTCAAACCGATAACCAGCTGTGGTATACCAAATATCTCAGCCACCTTACTGGCACCGTCTACAAACCAGTCAGCCCCTTTTACAAGCATAACAAAACCTACTACCAATAATAACAGTTGTAATAAAACTTGCAATATCTGCATTTTCCTTATCTCCTCCGCTTTGTTTAATCTGGATTTAATATCTTTCAACCAAGTTTTTTCGCAAAAATTTTCCTGATATTACATATGGCATTGCATTGATATATTCTAATGCTTTTATTTGGGTTTTGCAATATTTATTCAGTACTTTTAAATTGAAATTTGTCTCTGCCCTGTAGGACGGATTGCACAAATAGTAAGCTGGCTGGTGGTCGGCTTTCGGGAATAAGAA
>JAFLTH010000040.1 GCA_022510525.1 Lachnospiraceae bacterium
ATGCTGAATGTTGCGGATGTGTTTCCGCTGAGGTTGCCTTTACCCGTTACGGTGACCTTTGCGGGATTCTTAGTTGTAACCTTAACGTTGTTGCTGCACTTAACTGTATAGTCAATTCCCTCTGTAAGCAGTATACCATTATTTTTAACTTCGACTTCAGGTATGATTGCGCTTCCGGTGTAAGTGTAACTATTACCATCCACAAGAGTCATCACAAGTCCGCTTCCGTCACCTGTTTCAGGACCTGAATTCTTTGTCCAATTAGCATATAATGTGATGTCCTTGGTTACAGGAGTAGTGAAATTATACAGTTCTGTACATTCACTGTCGCTGTACCAGTTGTCAAAAGTATAACCTCTCTTCGTAGGATCCTCAGGTCTTTCTGCTGTTTTACCATCTCCAACGATCTGAGCAGATATACTTGAACCGCCATTTGTTTCAAATGTAACAGTACGTGCTACAAGCCATTTTGCAAACAATTCAAGATTGCCGGTTACAGGAGTAGCGAAACTATACTCATTTCCGGCTGTACAGTTGCTATCTGTATACCATCCGTCAAAAACATAACCTGATTTGGTCGGAGCATTCGGCGCAGGACACGGATCACCATGCTCAACAGTTTGAGCGGTTACCTCTGAACCACCTTCACCGGTATTAAATGTAACGCTATATTTAGCCTTCTCCCATTTTGCATACAGTGTAGTATCTTCAGTTACAGTATTATTCTCGAAATCATACTCATTTCCGGCTGTACATTCACGATCTGTGTACCATCCGATAAAAGTATTACCTTCTTTAGTAGGATCTGTAGGTTTTGATACCTTTTCACCTTTTTTAACAATTTGACTATCTACAGTTGAACCACCATCTGTCTCAAATTCCACAAGGTATTCAATAGAGACTGTGTACTCAGCTGAAGTTAAAACTGTACTCTCATTTCCATACCTTGTAGCGATTGCCTTAACGGTCAGTTTACCGTCTTCAGTAAGCATATCCTCGGTAACTCTGAATGGCTCGGTATATAAAGTACTCTCTGTAGTCGTCGGATCAGTTGCTGAATTAATATTATAGTAAATCTTAGCTGTGTAATCAGGAGTAGTCAGAGCAATAGTGGAAGTTGTTGTTATAGCATCTCCCGCTCCGGCTTCAGGGGTAACTTCAATCGCAGGTGTTGTTACAGGTATGTTTTGACCATAATCGGTTAATTTCATATTTTTACCTGCAAATGCATCCCATGTACCTAAGAAGGTTTCAACAGTTATCGGTTTTCCGTCTTTAAGTTTCTCGCCTTCCAATACTGTTGACCATGAAGCTCTTTTTGCTGAATTATCCTGACCATTAGGCATCTCATATGTACCATACTCCTGACTTAATGCGGATTCGCCGCCCAATGAAGAAAGCCAGCCCACAGGTGCAATAAGAGAATCACTTTTCACCTCATCTTTGATACCTGAAGTCTTCCAAGATGCGTCTGCTGCATCAACAACAGTCATATAGAATACAGCTTCACCTGTACCAGCCGCCCATGGACGTCCAAGATATCCCGGTTTAGAGGTCTTATCTGAATCTGTATCAACACCCGGAGTCGTTGAAGTTACATGACAGTTATACAACAGATATCCACGTCCGCTGCTCTGCTGTGCTGCTGTGATATAACCAACATCATCTTTCTGACCTTTTTCAGTCTTGTCATTTGTATTAAATACAAGATCACATTTAGCAAATACTGCTGTCATTCCACCGAAGATATAGTCGGTACCGCCATATACAGAACAATCATAGAAAGCTGCCGTAACGCCGGTTCCGCCGTACAGTGTATCCTGACGTCCAATGAATTTACAATTATCAAAGGAAATCTTTTCGCAGTTATTGTAGATAGCAAGCGCTGCCGCTCTTTCTACATATTCCTTATTCTGTACGGTTACGTCGCCTTCTTCCATGTCAGCTCTTGGGGTAGTACCTTCCTTTGCACTACCTTGCTTAACAATAGTATCTTCTGCCGCCTTCTTAGATACATACTGGTTAAAGGAGTTTTCAAAGATGATTCCTTCTGCCGTTATATTGGAGGCATTGATTGATACTGTTGCATTCCAATAACTTCCGCTGGTAGTTCCGCTTCCCGGATTAACAAATGTAGGTTTTTCGTTTTCCTGACTAACTTTCAGAACTTCTGCATTCCATTTACAATTACTATCCATACTATAGTAGCTATAGCCATGTCCATAGTAGGATGTAATACGAACTGCATTGTCGTCAATCTTAACACCTTTATCTTTAAGTTTTATGCTGGGATTTGCGCTTGCGTTAACAAGTTTGATATTGTCAACATCGATTACCAGCATTTCCTCATAATCACCCGGCTGGATTTTAATGGTTACAGGTTTAATCTTACCGTCTTCGTCGGTTCTATCCATATTGCGCACTGCTTCTAATGCTGCGTTGATGGTTTGGTAATTATTTCCTGTTTCAGCCGCATCAGGATTTACAGTGATTTCTGACGCATATGTAATTGGAATTCTAACCTCTATCTTAGTAAGATAGGTTTTACCGGCAGCCTCTAATTTTACATAACCTTTACTGCCTGTGTATGAATATGAAACTGTATCCGTTGTGTTTGTAGTACCTGCTGATGTTGTCGGTGCCAAATGGACACTTCCGGGTCCGGTTCCAATTGTAGCATCTGCAGTATGATAGAAAGTAACATCTATACGGCAAGCTCCTTTAACAGGTATCTCAATTTTGCTACCTGCATTAAGTACTGCATGCGCTTTACCGGTTTCATTACTTACACTTGTTAACTTGAGACCGTTAAAGTAACCCTCAGTACAGCTTTCTTTAGTAAAGCCTTCGCCTTCTGAGAATATCCACAATCTCATATCATCGGTAAAAGGTATTTCTTTAGTAACTACATCACCTTCTACTACCAAGTCAGAAGTAAGCTTCTGTACCCAGTCACCGGAATTTGTTACTTTTACGCTGTATGTACCATCTCTAAGTTTAATGTCATCAGTACCTTCAAACGTATATACATAACCTTTCTCCTTAAGATTTGTGAAGGTAAATGTTGCGCTCGCCAAAGCAGTAGTCAACTCTTGATTTGCTTTTCCTGTTTGGTCCATACCGTTAATGGTGATTTTATAGGTAGGTTTCATCTGATAGGTAATATCTTGCGATTCTTCTACTGTTGAACCATCGTCACCAGTTGCAATATTCACAAATTCAGGACTAACAACCTCATAATCATTAATACCTTCAGTCTCAATTGTATATTTAGTCTCAGGCTGTAAATATACTTCATAGGATGGAGTATCACCATCTTTGTTAATTGTAACTTCTGGAATATAAATCATTTCGGCAGGTTTTACAAAGATTATATTCTCTAAAGCTTCCAATGCCTTGGTGTCAAGACCCTTTATCTCACCGGTCAGCTTTCTAAGCAATTCTCTTCTTATAGTAACGTTATGAGTTTTCTTCAACTCTTCGGTTGCTTCACCCATTACAAGCTCAGAGCCTTCCGCAACAACATATTTGGTTGGTAACGCAGATATGTCATATGTGTAATCTGCATTAAGTGTTACAACGCATTTATTCTCTTCTACGCTTCCAGTTACTGCTGCTTTAGTTTCCCTGCATGTAAACACGAGTTCTTCAAGTTCAGTATTCTCCTCTGGCTTATCCATGGTCACATTAACAGTTACCTCTACAGGTTTCACTTTTTCCGTAACAGCAACACTGAATATTCTGACACCGCGGCCATACTCATGTTCATCTTCTTTTGATGGTACGGCTACTTTATATGTTCCCGGTTCCAGATTCTTATATTTTACTACATTATGAACATTCTTATCTATTACTAATATATCAGCGTCTGTAATCTTACCATCGCCGTTATAATCAACTATAGTGTTGATGGTTGTAGGCGCATCGTCTTCACCGGTTCCGCTCGTCACCTTGTAAAGAACCATATTGGAAGTATTGCTGCCGCTTGTACTGCAGGCATCTATGGCAACATTTGATGTTCCTTTGGTGGTAAACTGTATACCGCTTCCTGCATCATTGGCAAGCTCTATAGTAGTTCCATTCTTTCCCGGTGCATCACCTGTAACTATTTCGAAATAACCATTAACGAACTTGCTTCCTGCTGGAGTATTCACACCATCACTTGCTATGCCTTCAGCTGCAGGATCAAATTTGAATGTGATTTCATCATCTCCGCCTGCATACTCAACATAGATGCTGTGGATATATGTTTCAACGCCTTCTGGGAAAGTCAAGACAACTGTACCTTCAGCATCTACTATGTCAAACCGGGGTGCAGCAGCACCGCCTTCATCTGCCATAAATGGTTCTACAACCTTATCAGCGCCACCATTCACAGAATAGCTCATAGCAGCACCTGCACTATATCGGCAGCTCAATACTGAAATATCTGCTGTCTTACCATCCTGAAGCCTCAGTGTCATCTTTGAGTCTGCATTTTTATTTGTATAAAGACCATGTGAAGCATCATGATATGTAATGTTTTCATCAGTGGTAAGACCGGGAATTCCGGTTACAGGATCACCCTGTTTAGGTTTCACCTCTGCCCACTTAGCTACAAAATCTATCCATCCCCCTTCAACAAGAGATTCTACCTTTATTCCGCCAAGATAACTATCGCTTTCTATAGTAATAGTAACCCAACCGTCTGTTCCTTTACATTCAAAGGTATTTTCCTGTCCTTCTGTGGTATCGGCAACTGAATAATCGCCATCCACATTGTATTTTAAATCTTTATATGCATTTATAGTTACGTTACTTAAGCCAATTACAGGAACCTTGATTATGGTACCAGTATTTACCTGTGCCCAGTCGTCTCTTGTAGTATCAAACTTACCTGTAGTAGCATCAATATATAAACCTTTCCATGTTTCGGTACTACCTTGAACCTGAATACCCTTGGATCCCATAATATCTGAACCGCTACGGAAATTCCATTCTGTAGGAGTTACTGCTGATTCATCTTCCTCGAAGGTTGCTCTAACTTTCACATCACTCGCAGGCATTGTGAAAGTATTATCCTCTGCAATAGTTAATCCGGTCGGTTCTACTATTTCCAGAGTCGCAACTTTATAACCGTTATCCGGCTCCGGAGTCAGGGTAATCTTTGTTCCCTGCTTGCCATATGCCGGACTTGCAAATACTGTACCATGCTCAGAAGCCTCAAATAACACTGCATAATCATTTTCTGAATATTCAACAGCAATAGTATGAATATATGTACCTTTTTCCGGGAATGTTATAGTAAGGTCTCCCGTGGCTCCTACTACTGTATATTTAGGAGACGCACCTTCAGAACCATATTTTACCATCTGCTTAACTACTTTTCCAGAATTTGATGTTATATCAGAAGTTTTTCCGGCTTTTTCAGCATCATTATATATACAAGTCTGTACAGTTACATTGGCTGTGCCGGACAGGGTCATTGTCATAGTCGAAGTACCTTGACCGGTTACAATACCATGGCTGCCATGATATGTAATATTATCAACTGTAATCCCTTTCGCTTCTAAATCAGCCAAAGCAGTAGCCTTATTAGTAAGGTCCATTTCAGCAAATGCTTCAACAGCAGCATAAGATGGAGCGTCCGCTTCCGGAGCTTCTACAGCATTATCCCCCCCTTCTTCACTAGAATTTTCTTCTACCGTTTCCGGCTGTGTTGTTTCTTCCTGTGCTGCTTCTGATTCTTCAGCATCTGCTTCATCAGATTCATCTTCTGATTCTGTTTCAGCATCTGCTTCATCAGATTCAACATCAGTTACATCTTCTGTCAATGACTGTTCTTCGTCGGTTCCGTTGTCTTCCACAACCACTTCTTCAGCCTGTGGTTCAGGAGCGACAACTTCGCTAGCATAAACTGTCATATTTGACATGATCATGGCAATCGACAACAAAGCGGCCATGATGCGCTTGTTTATTTTGTTTGCTAACTTGCTCATTTTCATCCTCCTTTTCAAATTTTTTAGCAGCTAGTACCAAAATATATACAGCATAGATTATAGCAAAAACATTAAAAGAATTCAATTATTTTCTTACGATTTTACAGTATTTTTTACATAATATTTTTTGTGTGCCAAAATAGCAGGAAAGCTATATAATTCCAGTATTTGCAAGGTTTTATTCGCAACCATGTGTTATACGATATTTCGTCTATAATAATTTGTAAATTTATACAGGTTTCTTGGTGGGTATGTGATACAATGACTATACTTTTCCGGAGTGAATGAATTGTGAATTATGGTATGAATTGTGATAAATTAAATAGAACTGATATGTTAAGCTTGAAGAAAAGCTTATACTCATCGTCGTATGGAGTGCCGTCGAAAATCACAGTAAGCAGATACAGGAATTGCAAATATATTTTTGTTAGATTATATGCGTTATTCCGTCTATGTATAAATACCAGTATTGGGTTGCTATTATTGCACAGTGCTCTTTCCTTTGGCATTATGATATTCTTCAACAGATATCCCCAGACTCTCACAGGCTTTCTGTAAATCAATGCCTAAGTTATTCATCAGAGTCTCTATGTTTTTTATTAGAGTCTCTTTTCGACCTTCTATCTGCCCAAGCTTAAGCCCTTCTTTTCGTCCTTCTTTTCGTCCTTCTTCGCGACCATTATTGTATGACCATTCCCTCTCGCTCTTCAAAAACTTCTCTTCATTAAACTCAAAAATGCACATATCTACCGCCTCCATACGATACTTAAATAGAAAATCTGCCAGTATATTATTCTCTATGCAATAGTCTACTGCCTTTTCAACAGCTTCTTTAATAGTATCTTCTCTTGCATATTCTCTGACTTGGTTTACAAACTGCGCATATTCCTTTAATAATTGGCACGCCTCCAGCAGCTCCTTATTATGACCCCAGTTTATGTTATACACCACTACGGTCAGTTCCAGTTCCGGAGTTTCCTGCTTTTTCTCATAAGAATCAGATAACTTTAGTATCCGGCGCTCGGGCTGATCCTCCGTACCGTTATACAAAACTACGAATCTGGGAGCAGGAATCTTAATTAACGCTTGTCCGTATAAGTTTTCGTCTTTTACCCTGCCTTTAAGCACCGTACTTACATAATGTTGATTGGGATTAAAAGCAGGGATTTTCCGAAACTTCATATAGAAATTGCCATATATAGATTACTCCACCTATAAACGACGTTATAGAATAATTGACTTGTCTTAAAGAAAATATGCTTTTATGATATAATAGCACCTCTAAACAGAATTGTAAACACATTTTTTCAAATTTATATAAAATTTATAAACGTTTTTTCGTTTATTTTATTGTCTCTGTTCAAACTTCTCCACTGCCGGGTCTTTCATATCATAAATCCGGCTCCACTCTTTGGTCTCCTGGTTCTTGGAGGTCTCGCTACGGTTTCTGTATAAAAACTTGGTCA
Organism: Lachnospiraceae bacterium; assembly: GCA_022510525.1. GTDB lineage: Bacteria > Bacillota > Clostridia > Lachnospirales > Lachnospiraceae > UBA3282. The sequence goes on from JAFLTH010000040.1 coordinate 7,445, forward strand.
ACTCATAGCAGTCTATCCAGATTTCGTTATTGCTTTCTTTCTGGGATTCATCAAAAATCAACTCAAGTCCCCAATGGAGATGAACGGTCTCTATATTATTCACATTTTCGGTGGTACTGTATCCTGTATGTCCCATATAGCCGATGACGTCTCCGGCAGTAACTATGCTGCCCTCCTTAAGTTCCTTATTGTATGGGAAATTCTGTCTCAGATGGGCATAGTAGTAGTATCTCTTTCCGTCAAAGCTTCGTATTCCTATGCGCCAGCCGCCGTACCGGTTCCAGCCGAGTGCCTCTACATAGCCGGATTCGATTGCTATTATAGGTGTTCCTACCTGGCCCATCATGTCATGACCAAGGTGCAGTCTTTTATAGCCGTAACTTCTGGACGAGCCAAAGTCATCATAGTGGCTGTATTCAAAACCTTTTGCAATTGGAGAAAAGGCCTTGAGTCCATAGTAATCCTTCCATTCTTTTCCCCCGTCATCATCAGCTTTGACTTCTATGGAGAACTCTCCTACCATTCCACCCAAAACGGCTCCGTAGGCTTCTTTATAGTAATCGTAATATTCCATGTCCTTAGTCAGTTCTTCCATAGTGGTCTCACCGGCTCGCAGCTTCTTTGCGATTCCCTCAATCTCGGACACGCTTTTTTTGTCGAACTTGCCGCCGTGTCTTGCTCCCACATATGCTATGAGTTCTATCCAGTCCACATGGATATCATCCTTATATGACTCTACATCCAGCTCATAGGCCTTCCCCATTACTTCACTGGTGACATTGAAATCCACCCATTTGATGAAATCGCCGTCTGAGGAGACTTCTATCGCCTCTGTATTCTCTTCCTCAACCTCATTATTTTCTTCATTTATGGATATTGCATTCTCCCGCATATTTGTGCGCATTTCCCTTGCTAAAAATACGCAGCCTGTTGCTGCAAGCAAAAGCAGTTCAAGCCTGATTCCCCATTTTATATTTTTCATATATACCGCCGTTTAAGTCCACCCGGAACATACACTCACACTTAGAAAATATATATGAAAAAAAGCTGCGGGTTATGTCAGCCCACAGCTTTATCATTTTTCTTATATACAAATTCTCTCTGGATTACGAAGCTTAAGAAGAACAGAATAACGTCCACCGGTACTTTCACCGCCGTCTCCCAGCCGCCGACAATTCCAAATATGGCATTTACAAGGAAGGCACTGCATAGCATCTGGCACACAGCAAGTAAAAAGTATTTCACAGCGGTTGACATAATTCCGGCATTGCTTTTAAAAACCACTTTATAGTTAAGGAAAAAATTATAAACCGCCGAAATGATTCTGGCAAGCACGGTGGCTCCTATGATATAGGGTATGGTTCCTATGAAGCCTGTCGCGCCTTCCAGCAGTCTGCAAAAAATACTGAACAGCACCAGATCAAGTACGCTGGACGACAAAGATGAGAACAAAAATTTCCCAAATATCACATATATTCGAATTGAGTCTTTTATAGGGTCAAAATGGCTGGTTTTATTTTTTTCCAGATATATAGTAGATACCGGAACCTCCAGAATCGGGATATTCAGGTTTTTGGTCTCAATCAGCATGTTGGTTTCAAACTCAAAGCGTTCTCCCTTGACACTCATCAATGCTATCATAAAACCGGCAGGAATTGCGCGAAGTCCCGTTTGCGTATCCGAGACTGATATTCCTATCAGATAACCAAACACTTTTCTGGTACATTTATTGCCAAAAGATGAGCGGAACGGTACATCTTCCGCATCAAAGTTACGGCAGCCAAGGATAAGAGAATCCGGATTCTCCCATAATTTTTTCATACACGACAGGATATCTTCCGGAGTGTGCTGTCCGTCGGAATCTGCGGTTATGCATCCCCTGATATCTTCAAAGGTCATAAGACAGTAGTTGAAAGCGGTTTTTAATGCCCTTCCCTTGCCAAGATTGACTGCATGGCGAAGAACCTTGCAGTTGTCTATGGCTGCCGCCTGCTCAAAAAGCCGTTCGTACGAAGCTCCGCTGCCGTCATCTACCACAATCACATTAGTGATTCCGGCATCTTTTAACTGCTTAAGCAGCACTATCAGTTTTTCATCGGGTTCATATGCCGGTATAATCACCGGTATATCAAAATACGTAGACATTGAAATTGTCCCTTTCATATTATGGCAATTTAATTATTTGTGGTCTGCACTACTGCAACTCAGACAAATGAAGGTGTTCTCCGTCATCCTCTATTCTATACAGTTTTTCACAGGAGAGGGTTCCTTCAGTCATCATTTTGCCGAATGCACCTTCCGCATCGGCATCCGTAGCTTCAACATATATATAAAATGCGTGAGAAGCACGAATTTCATCCTCCATCCAGTCAGCCGGGGCATCATCTAAGTTAACGCTTTTATATACTACTGATATCGGCGAAGCTTCCAGGTTGACATAACTGTTTCTCACCCAACGTGGAGCGTCATCCCGTTGTATGTAGAGTATTCGGGTTCCGGAGGCAATTTTGTTATGGAGTCCGGTTTCGGTTTCGATTGCAAGAGGCTGCAGCACCTCAAGAAATCTCTGCGCATCCTCATCAATCATAGCCGACCTGCTTGCAAGCTGTTCCGCCACATCTCCCCGGTATCCGATAAGTCCATAATATCCGCTTTTATATCCGGCTGTCAATGCCACAAACAGTATCAATGTCAGACAGGTACCATATCTGTGATGCTCTCCGTATTCCATCCAGATATTTGCAAGGAAAATCAAGGTTCCGATTGTAAAGGGTGCACCGTAACGCTCTATGGAAGAGATCATTCCCACAGGCTCCAGATACTGGGTTTCGTTGGCAAATATCGTAATATGTGCAATGAATATTATTCCGTAAAAAACCGCTCCGCTTATAATACTGAATAACAGCACTGTCCTGCCCTGCCGTTTCGGCATTATGCCCATTCGGTAGAAAATTATTACAATAAGGCATATACATATGTAAAACGCAAGCGGCGACAGATTAAGCAGTGCGCTTTTCTCCTGATGCAGCGGAAGTTTCACAAAGGCTTCAAGAAAGGCTTTGGCGTAATCGCCAATGTAGCCTGAGATACCGTATTCATCGGTTGTGATGTATTTAACAGCGGTAGCGGTTGTTTTGGTCACACGGCGCATAACAAGACAGAAAAGCAGCCAGCTTCCGCCTGTAATCACAGGCAGCGCAACAGGAGTCCATGCTATTGCTGTTTTCTTTAGACGTCCGGTGGCATAAGAAAAGAAGAATACCAGCCCAAAAGCCGCCCAGATGAAACCGACAGATTTTATCAAGACAAGCACCCCTAAGTACAGAGACAATCTTATATAATAAAAATATTCAATATCATCGGCATCACCTTTATCGGTAACCGCAAATAAGAATCCCCCGTATACGCAGGCAAGGGTCAGATCCGCGCAGAAACCGTTATATCCGTAAACCTCTGCAGCGCTTGGAATAAACCAGAGTGACAGCGCCATAAGAAGCATTATCACCGGGTTTTTTCCTTTTAATTTCTTGAGAATAGGCAGCATAAACACAATATTCATCGTATAATATCCCGCAAACGCCAGTCCCTCATTGAAGTTTACCGGGTCAAAATGTAAAAACCACCATTTAAAAAGCTGTGCCGCCGGTGGATAATCCCCGAATTCGGGTGCTACATTAGCGTATTTGGAAGCAAAACCGTCCAGATAATATAAGGACTTTACATCAGTTGCCCAGAAGTTGATGTCATCCCACCAGGTAACCACTTTTTGTGATGTGCAGATGACTACGAAAAGAATAAGTGCCAATGCCGTAACAGTTGACACATGTGTCATATTTTTTATGCAGGTTTTTCCAAAGTCTGCCCTTTTTTCTTTATTGCATTTTACAAGGTATATTATGAATGCCGCAATAATAGCAACTGCTATTATATCAATAAGGCTAAGATGTCCAAGCAGTGCAAGGACATAGAGCACCAGCACCAGCATACAGGTAAGCACCGGCAGGCTTTCCACCGGTTTTTTATCCCAAACATATGAAAGTACAAACAGGCATATTAAAAACGCCGCAATATTTACAACCGCCATATTAACTATCCGTGCCTTCCTCATAATAACACCCTGCCATATTATGACAGGGTGAATAATATCGTCTGATCTTTAATTTGTATTAAATCTCCGGTTCAATCAATCCGTAAGTATTGCCTTTTCTCTTATATACTACATTGACCTGATCGGTTTCAGCATTATTGAACACGAAGAAATTATGTCCCAAAAGCTCCATCTGTACGCAGGCATCCTCCGGATACATCGGTTTGATATCAAATTTCTTGGTACGGATAATCTGAACCTCTTCCTCGTCCATAAAATCCTTATCCAGATATTCCTGCTTGAAATAGCCTGATGACTGCTGCCTGTCCGTGATTTTGGTCTTATATTTCTTAAGCTGTCTCTCTATTATTTCCTCTACCAAATCAATGGACACATACATATCACTGCTGACCTGCTCAGAACGGATGATATTACCTTTCATTGGAATCGTCACTTCAATCTTCTGCCTGTCCTTCTCAACACTTAACGTAACATGCACTTCTGTATCTTCGGTAAAGTATTTCTCAAGCTTACCGATTTTATCCTGTACTGCTGTCTTTAACCCCTCTGTTACTTCAATGTTCTTTCCAAGAATTATAAATTTCATAGCACCCATCCCTTCTCTATGGATTTTTGTATATAACAAAACGGATGTTTCTTAAACCGTTTATTTATTATAACACGCTTTTCCATCTTTTAGCAATCACTAAAGGAAAAAAGGAAATTTGCGTAAGATTTTATGCAAATTTATTAATATTTGACAAAACATAAGTTCTTTAAGTTACCATAAAATTCCGCAAAAATGTGAGAATTTTATGTGGATAATGTGTATAACTCTGTGAAAAAGTCTCTTTTTGGCTTAATTATGCGTTTTGGATAGTGGATAAATATTGAGGACAAATTGAGGAACAGAATTAGATAACCGGTGTTCTATTTTTTCTATTGTGCATTTTATATAAAAACCATATATAAGACAACTATTGTTATCATAAAAAAGGGGCAGAATGTTATTAAACATTCTGCCCAATTGATTCTATTTTTTAGAATATTCTCCTTATAGAAAGGATTGAACGATATGTAGCACTTGAAACTATAATACCGGTTCTGGAAGTTGACGCATGAACTATCTGTCCGTTACCTACATAGATTCCTACGTGACCGGAGTAACAGATTATATCTCCGGGCTGCGCATTTTCCAGTCCGTTTACGGTTGCGCCTACGCTTCTGTCAGCCGCTGAGGAGTGAGGCAGGCTCACACCGAAATTATTATAAACACTCATTACAAAACCTGAACAGTCTGTTCCGTTTGTAAGGCTGCTTCCACCGTATACATAAGGATTGCCGACAAACTGTAAAGCATAGTTAACAACTGCCTGACCCTGTGCGCTTCCGCCTGATGCCGCATATGTAACCGGAGCCTCTGAAGAACCACTTTGCGATGAAGACTTGGCTGCTGCCTTTTTAGCCGCTGCTTTCTGTGCCGCCTCTATTGCAGCTTTCTCCTTTGCAAGTCTTGCTTTCTCTTCTTCAATGGATTCCGCTTTGACAAACTCGGTAGATAAGGTTACAAACTCATTGGAAACGTAACCGTCACCTTCCTCGATATTTACCTTAACCCAGCCGTCCAGCTCTTCCGCAACTATAAGTTCGTCCTCAATTGGCACCAGACCAAGCACAACAGCGTCGGTACTGGGCTCTTCACGAACCTTAAGAGTGGTTGTTGTAACCGTTGCAATTCTGGTTCCGACTTCCTTGGCAAGCTCAACCGCATCGTCGCCGGTCACACAGAATTCACCTTTGACATAACCCTCTACGGAACCGGAGCTGATTTTGTACCAGCCGTCTACTTCTTCCATAAAAGTACCTACGGACTTATCATAAAGCTTACCTACTATATTTCCTTCTTCACTGGGAATGTCCCTGACATTCACATAATTATTTACTTTCGCTATAACAAGGCTCTTAAAGAACTCTTCTTCTTCATTTAATTTTGAAGCATTGGATGCTTCACGCAAATCATTGGTATATCCTTCGCTGACAACAACAATCGTCTTCTCAATCTTCTTACCTGATATGGTTGTCTGCTCGTTGCTCTCAAGCATACCGCCTATCGGAATCTCACCTGTACCTTTTACAACTACTTCTGCAGTAGATGCAGTCAAATCACTGCTGTTCTCTCTCTCCACTTCCTCTTTCATATCGGAAAGTGAGGTCGTATCCGAAGGTGACATCGAATAATCAATTCCTGCCGAAGGCAATACGGAATTCAAACCTCCTGATGCATTTGCTGTGAGTTCCGTACCGGAAAGCGTAATAACTGCTGCCATCACACCTGCCGCAATTCTCACACTATTTCTTTTCATAAAAACCTCCATTGGTTAAGATCATTTTTCATTTGTTACAAAATTGTTACATCTTTGAAATAATATAACACCTGAAAAAGCCTTTGTCAACTACATCATCTGCACAAAAAATCCCTAAAAAATACTATTTCTTGTAAAATATGCATAAATTCAATAAAATTTACAAATTATTACAAAATTGTATTAAAAAAAATACAAAAGTTACAATATTCCCCATATCATTTCTGTGGTTTATCCAAAAGATATCTCTCCACACTCGCAACGGCATTGGCACCGTCAGCAACAGCCGTTACAATCTGCCTCAGCCCCTTAGTCCTTACATCTCCTGCCGCAAAAACCCCCGGAGTCTTTGTAACACAATCCTCTCCGGCGATAATATAACCGCCCTCGTCACATTCCACTATATCCCGCACAAAACCGCTGTTCGGATTAAGTCCTATTGCAATAAAAACTCCGTCTACGGCCTTCGTTTCATGCTTGTCTTCCTTTACATTATGAAGTCTAATAGATTCCACCTGCTCATTTCCCTCTATTTCCTCCACAACACTGTCCCAGATTATCTCCACATTATCACAGACAAAAAGCCTATCCTGCAGGATTTTCGCGGCACGCAGACTGTCTCTTCTATGAATAAGATAAACTTTTTCACACATCCTTGAAAGAAAAACAGCATCTTCCGCCGCTACATCTCCGCCTCCCACTACCGCAACCGTCTTATTCCTGAAAAAAGCCCCGTCACAGGTTGCACAGTAAGAAACTCCCCTACCCGTATGCTGCTCCTCTCCGGGAACATTTAACAGAGCATGCGTCGCACCGGTGGCGACTATGATGGATTTAGTTTTGAATTTGTCGCTAGGACTATCAGCGTCATTTGTGACACTTGTGTCAGTTGAGTCATCACCTGTTATTATATTAAAGTACTGATTCTCCAGTTTTTCAATCCTACTCACCCGGGCATTTACAAATTCCACTCCCATACCTTCGGCATGCTTTTTAAACTCCATCCCCATATCAAACCCGTTCATTCCGGGCATACCAAGGTAATTGTCCACCTCATACGTATTAAGCACCTGACCGCCGCTCATAGGATTCATTTCAATCACAACTACATCAAATCCGGCTCTCTTCCCATAGACCGCCGCCGACAACCCCGCCGGCCCCGAACCGATGATAATCAAATCATACATAATATTACGCTCCTTTAATTCTAATAATAATTGTAGTATAATTATCAAAACACATTTTACTTACCCCACAGAAAGGAGTATCCCCGTCTCATGTCAAAATATGCCCTTATAACCGGAGCCTCCCGCGGAATCGGCTATGCAATCGCCAAACAGCTTGCCAGGTCCGGATACAATCTTTACCTCACCTGCCTAAACTCCGGTGATATCCTCAATTCATATTCCAAAGAACTTGCCGCACAATACGGAATATCCTGCACTCCTTATGTCTGTGATATGGGAAACTGGGATGATGTTAGAACCCTTTTTGACAAAATAACGGATTTAGATGTGCTTATCAATAACGCCGGAATCTCTTACGTCGGACTACTTAGTGAAATGTCACCCGAAGACTGGCACAGACTCATTGCGGTAAATGTAGATTCACTATTTTATACCGGCAAACTTGCCATTCCGATTATGCTAAAAAAGCACAGTGGCAATATCATCAACATTTCTTCCGTATGGGGTAATGTGGGCGCCTCTATGGAAGCCGCCTATTCAGCTTCAAAAGGTGCGGTAAACAGCTTTACCAAAGCACTTGCCAAAGAACTTGCTCCAAGCAATATTCAGGTAAATGCAATCGCCTGCGGCATAATTGATACCGATATGAATCGCTGTTTTTCCACACAAGATATGGAGATCCTGTGTGAAGAAATTCCGGCTGACCGAATCGGTCAACCGGATGAAGTTGCACAACTTGTATTAAGTATTCTCAATGCTCCGTCGTATATGACCGGACAGATTATTACGCTGGATGGCGGCTGGACATAAATCAAAGCTTGATTGTAAACGCTTTGGACTCAACCTTTACACCATTTTCCAGTACAAAATTGAAATAAAGCTTATATTTTCCATTGCCAAGCGGAGAATCATTGCGGAGCTTCACAGTATAAGTTCCATTGCTGTTTTGTGTCAATACAAACTGAGATGCATATTCTCCTGTCAATGCGGCAGTTCTGATATCTCCCGTTACATTTGCCAGTTTCGGAGTATAGGTTATTCCCGTACTACCGGGACTTAAGATATCGATTTTTCCTTTTGCTTTCACAGATGCAGTCGGCTTTTTATTAGTTATCTTAATACTTAAATTCACAGGAGTCATAGTGGATATCTTACTTGTTTCACCGTTTTCAATCAGACACCATGCATATACTTTATACCTATATGTACCGCTTTTAACATTATCGGTGTTCAATGAGATTTTCAATCGTCTCTGACTGCCGTCTTTATACGGATAAACGGTAATCTTATTTTCACTTAGCAATTTCGTTGAAGCAGAATTGCTTCCGACTATGTCTGCCTGTCTGAAACGTACTATATTCACATCATCATTCTTGCTGACATATGCCTTAATATCCCAAACTTCTTTTCCGACTTCATTGGTGTTTAGGGTAAAACTGTTTTTTTCAAGTGCAAGTGACGGAACTTTATTATTTACCGCAAACTTAACCGGACAGACTAAATCTTCACGCCAGTTATCATGAGAAACCCTGACATTTACAGTCAACCCTTTTTTAGTTCCATCTATCCGTTGTATATGTATTTCCTGTTCTCCCTCTTCCGTCAAAAGCTGGACTCTGCTGCTCATACTGCTGTCAAGCCAGACGTCTACATTGTTTTCGTCTCCAATGGTCAGGATATTACCGGTATCTTTTTCCTTTATCCTAAACACAGACTGATCGATTCCTGTCTTGGCGTAAATTACGGGTTGACCATCTGCCGGAGTCAACGCCGGTTTCTTATAATGGCAGTTTATATTTATTTTCTTTAATATGGAAAAATCACTGCCGTAATCATTGTAATAAAAACGTAACTCTACTGTTTTTACTATCTTTTTATAATTGTTTTCGTTTACGCCTATTGGTTTAACTATGGCGCTCCATATTCCGTTTTCGTCCTGTTCAAAATCAGCATCAAAATGAGGTAAGCTGTATGCAATATTTGTCTGCTCTATCCTTGACGGAGTCTCTGTTCCGGCATTTATTTCAAGCCGTGCACATGCATCCTTATAAAAAAGGTTAGTCTTAGCAGACTGTACGATTTTAAGTGTAGGCTTGGTATTCTTGAGCTTAACCGTAATCGGATACACATACTCGTCCGCACTCGTTACAGCCTTGAGGAAAAGCTTGTATGAACCCTTGGTCACATTCGATGAATCATTGCCTTTAAAACCTATTTCATATACATTGCTTTTATTATTAACTTGTATAGTAAATAAATTTGCGATGTTTTCCGTATGTTTGTCTTCATACAATTCAACATAACTGATCGGATTATCTGCCGCCTCATTTAAATCAACGTATGCAGCTATTTCAGGCTTATATTTATTTAAAGTAACAGATTTTACATTCAATTCAGGAGAAAATCTTCTTACATATATGACAATATCCTTACTGCGCTTTCCGTTATCTTTAGCCGTTACGGTTACAACCGCGGTTCCTGTCTTTTTCACAGTAATCTCTGCTACACCGCTTTGTCCTTTTACCGCTTTAACCGTTACAACCTTGCTCTTGTCGGCTTTAAACGTAAGAGCAGTATCTTTGTCATCTCCGTTTACATCCAACGCATTAACTTTGATTTGGAATTTCGTCGCATTTTCTTCTGCCTGTATCGTACCATTATTCAGCATACTTACTTCCGGCTGGTCTCCGGATGCAAGGCTTACTTGAAAATCACTTACATATGCGGCATTTTCCACCTGGAATGTATACCTCTTTTTAAATGTACCATAAGGTTGGTTAGACGGACCGAAACTTCCCTTACCGTCTTTTAATTTGAGTTCTACAGTCACACCGCACTTTCCGATGTTTTGCGGTGTCAAAACCAGAGACGTATTTCCTACGCCGGCTTTATTATCTACTTTTATTATTCCCGAATGGTCAGAGCCGGCACTTACTTCCAGATAAGATGGAGCAATCTCTGCTCCTGTGTATTTTATAACCGGTATAAGCTCATAGGTTTCTACCTGTGACAGTTTCTTAGAGGATGACAGGCTTTTTCCTTCCATATCGGCCAAAATTCCGGATACGGTGCTGACCGATACCGGTATGATACAATCCTGTAAAATATTTTTATCTTTATTTTCATATTGGGCCGCAAAATACTGAATCGGTGCGCTATCGCTTGCCTTCAGCTTAGTCAGAGGTTCCTTCCAGGAAAATCCGGACGGAAGCTCGACACCGCTTAAAGTAGGACTGACATTGGTAATTGCCTTAATATTTTCCGGTATCTTAAGATTTTTATCCGAGGTAAGAACCTTAACATTTACCGTTGCACTATAACTGACACTGTTGTCACTTTTTATTCCCGATACGGTCAGGATTGCATTTCCCGCCTTCACAGCCGTAATCAATGAAGTATCAGTGTTATCAACCTTAAATACCGACTGGTTAGAAGAAGTAATGCGCACCGTATCTGTAGTATTAACCGGTTCTATTTTGTAAGCGGGTCTGATGCTTTCCCCCTCATACATAGTTATCTCATCTTCATAGAAGCTTATTTTCTCAATATTGAGCTTAACCGCATCTCCAACCGTAATGGTACAGGTTTCTTCCAAATCTCCTGCGCTCGCTTTTACTGTAACCTTTCCTTTGGAAAGTGCATGTATTGTTCCGTCATCCTGACGTTCCAATACTTTTGAGCCGCCTTTTTCAGGAGCTTCCTGCCACTGAACCTTGAGCAGATGCTCGTAATCAGCCGGGCTTATGCCAACACCTACGTAATCCCAGTCACCTACCTCCATATAAATATCGGTTTCAACAAAACCAAACTTCTCTATTGGAGATTTTTCTTTTATAGCTGTAAACGTAATACCATTGTTTTGGGCATATGTCTGTGCATATGAGCCCTCTTTTCCGCGAATAGTCAGATTACTGCATCCATCAAATGCATTGGATTCAATTGTAGTTACGGTTGAGGGAATTGTAATGGTTTTCAAGTTGGTACAGTTTTCAAACGCTTTATTACCGATTTTTTCATATCCGAACTCTATCGTTACGTTAGTGATATTCTGGAATACCACGCTGGAAAAAATCTGGGTACCCATAATCTTGCCGTCTTTGTCCTTATAAACGCCGATACCGGTTGTACGGTATTCCGGATTCATCATTTCGTTATTATGGGGTGTTTTAGCATGCCACATGTTGTAGAGCTGCTCTGCGCTTTCATAGTTAAATGCCAGGTTTTCTCCCAGCTTCTGTCTCGGATAACCACAGGCTCCCAACCATTCAAATGCTACATTCACATCCTTATTATCCGGATGATCATGATCAAAATAGTTTCTATTGAACATATCCAGTGTTTTACACCGCGCCGTTTCACGAAGCGTCTTGTCCATAATAAGCGGAGCTATGCCCTTCTTTATTCTGTCAGCATTTATCAACTCAAGAATCTTGCTTTCCCCGCTGCTAAGAAGGGTCTTATCGTCTGTAGACTGGCCCGGGAGCTTAGTTGTGTCAGACGGGTCTTTGGAATTCATTCCGGCAAAAACACTGTCTCCTATTTCAACCATATATGTATTATCAATCTTGTGCGGAAGTGTTATGCTTCCTGAATTGGAAGCATATTCCTGCAAAGTTCCCAGATGTTTCTTTGTATCATTTACAACATATCCAAAATAAAGACCTCTGGATGTTCCAAGCTTTTGATTTGCATCGGCAGACTGTATGTCTGTGTCTGCACCTGCTTCAACATCGGATTGAGTCTCCACATAGGCATAGTGAATAGTCTGCGCAGATTGTGAAGCTGACGCATCTGCCTCGGAAGCATAATCTGCTGATGCGGTGTCTGCAAGACCTTCTATGGAAGCTTCCGTATCCAAAGCGTTATCTGAAACGGAATTATTTTCGGGGTCCGATGCATCTTCTGTGTCGGATACATTCTCTGTATCGGATGCAGCATCCGTATTTGTTGCATTCTCGGAATCTGACGTATCATCCGTGTCTGATGCATCTTCTGAATCTGAGGTATTATCCGGATTCGATACGTTCTCTGAATCCGATGTATTTTCTGACACATCTGTCATATCTTCTCCAGACTGCGCTTCATTGGACACATCTGTCATATTATCCGAGTCATTTTCTGTATTGGCGTCCTCCTCTTCAGAGGCTGTCTCCCGGATTTCGGAATCCGTTTCAATCTCCGGCTGATCATACAACGGAATATCCGCTGCTTGAACCGGAAGCACCGTATTTTGCAAAATAATACATCCTGAAATTATTAAAGCTAAAATTCTCTTTTTCATATTTTTCACCCTGCAGCGTTTTATATACGCCGTTTATAATCAAATCACAGTCTACATTTATACGGTTAACAAAATTCCGTATAAAACATCAATATATCAAATTGTAACACATTGATATGGGTTCTTCAAGAACGGCAGTCATTAAAATCGAAAAAAATGTAATTAAAAACCCACAAACTTAATGCTTGTGGGTTTTATACCATAAATTATAAAATTACTAACGCTTACTGAACTGCGGTGCACGACGAGCTGCCTTAAGACCGTATTTCTTACGTTCTTTCATACGAGGATCTCTTGTCAGATATCCGGCTTTCTTAAGTACCGGTCTGTATTCAGGATCCGCCTGAAGCAATGCTCTTGCGATACCATGCCTTACAGCACCTGCCTGTCCTGTATATCCACCGCCCTTTACGGTTACGATTATATCAAATTTTTCTACATTATCTGTAGCTACCAGAGGCTGACGAACAATAACTTTAAGTGTCTCCAATCCGAAATAATCATCAATGGTTCTCTTATTAATTGTAATATTGCCTTTACCCGGTACTAAATATACTCTGGCGATAGATTTCTTTCTTCTACCTGTTCCATAATATTTTACTGCTGCTTTCGCCGATTTAGCCATTTTAATTTTCTCCTTTCAGTCCCTTTAATTAAAATGTTAATACTTCCGGTTTCTGAGCTGCCTGTTCATGCTCAGGTCCCGCATACACGTGAAGTTTCCTATACATTTGTCTTCCTAAAGGTCCTTTTGGAAGCATGCCTTTTACAGCATGTTCTACGACTCTTTCAGGATGCTTATTAAGCATCTCTTTCAAATTAGTCTCTTTCATACCACCTACATATTCCGAATGGTGATAGTAAATCTTCTGATCAAGTTTCTTACCTGTTACTTTGACTTTCTCAGCATTGACAACGATTACATAATCGCCTGTATCCATATGCGGTGTAAAAATAGGTTTATTCTTACCTCTTAAGACTTTGGCAACTTCAGATGCCAGACGTCCGAGTGTCATATCTGTAGCGTCAACTACGTACCATTTTCTTTCGATAGTAGCCGGACTAGCCATAAAAGTTTTCATTATATTACCTCCAAACAATCTACTATACTTAAAATGTCCTAACCGGGGCTGTGGTAAGACATTTTTAAACATTGTCACAGTTAAATATTATATTATACGCTTCCGCGTGTGTCAACAGCTTTTTTCCTTAATTTACAAAAATTCATATTTAATCAACGTGAGTCCACAGGCCGGTGCAGTAGGTCCTGCCGTCGTTCTGTCTTTTGCCTCTAAAATTCGCGCAATATCTGCGGGTTCCAGTCTTCCCCTGCCCACCTCCATAAGAGTACCTGCCATAATTCTTACCATATTATATAGAAAGCCTCTGCCGGATACACGGATAGCAATAAGATTGCCGTCTTTATTAACTTCTATGCTGTCAACCTGCCGCACCGTCGATTCAGCCTGAGTATCTACACTGCAAAAGCTCTTAAAGTCGTGAGTACCTATAAAATATACGGCAGCTTCCCGCATCTTCTCTATATCCAACGGTACATAGGTAAAATATGAATAAAGGCGTTCCGTCGGCATAGAAAACGGTGCATTATATATTCTGTACTCATAAGTTTTGCGGCTGACACATTTTCTAGGGTGAAAATCTGCATTTACTTCTTCCGAGTCCTGAATCCTGATATCATCCGGCAGTCTTGCGTTAAGAGCATTTGCGACCTTTTTCGGAGGTATTGGAGACTCCGTATCGAAAACGGCTATGTTTTCTCTGGCATGCACCCCGGAATCGGTTCTGCTGGCTCCTATAACTTCTATTTTTTCTTGCAAAAGTTCAGAAAGGCATCTGTTTAAAACACCTTCTATTGTTTCACCATTAGGTTGTATCTGCCAGCCATGATAATTAGTTCCGTCATAGGCTACTTTCAGCATAATTCTTTTCATAACAGCACCCTGACCCCTATACAGGCTGCCAAATAGCACACCAGCGTCAGATAGGCCACCCCGTCACATCTTTTATACTTAAGCGGCTTCATTTTGGTTCTGTTTTCACCGCCGCGGTAGCATCTTGCCTCCATCGCCATTGCCAGGTCATTGGCACGCCTGAATGCCGAAATAAAGAGCGGTACAAGCAAAGGAACCATACTTTTAGCCTTTTTTATAAGATTTCCGCTCTCAAAATCCGCGCCTCTGGCTATCTGCGCCTTCATAATCTTATCGGTTTCCTCTAACAATACCGGTATGAAACGAAGAGCAATAGACATCATCATTGCCACCTCATGTACCGGAACTTTGAATATTCTTAACGGGCGCATAAGCTTTTCCATGCCGTCGGTAAGATTGTTAGGCGTGGTTGTCAATGTCATCACCGATGAACCTATGATCAAAAGCGTAAGACGAACCGCCATTAAAACCGCTATTCTAAGCCCTTCTTTGGTAATCGTGATTTTCCACAAAGTAAACAAAGCTTCACCGGGAGTGAGAAACAGGTTGAATAATACAGTAATCAATAAAATGAAAACTATGGCCTTCATACCTTTTACCATAAAGCGAAACGGCACTTTGGATAATTTAATGATAATCGCCAGAAAAACCGCTGCAATACAGTAACCCCACACATTGTCTACGATAAAAAGTGATATAATAAACGTTATAGTGGCCACAAGTTTGGCCCGCGGGTCCAATTTATGAATGACAGAGTCTGCCTGATAATATTGGCCCAGTGTAATATCGCGTAACATTTACAGCTTAACCCCTTTCGTGCGCAGGATTTCATCCCTTGCTTCCAGAATTGTAGTAGCCTCCGTATTAACCGGTAAGCCCCTTTCTCTAAGCGCCTGCATTATATAAGTAACCTGCGGCGCTGCCAGCCCTACCTGCTCAAGTTCCTTATAATGTTTAAATACTTTCTTAGGTATATCATCATAGAGCACGCTGCCTTTATTCATAACAATAATGCGCTCCACATATTTTGCCACATCTTCCATACTGTGAGACACCAAAATTACCGTTATCCCCATCTCGTTATGGAGTTTGGCAATCTGGTCCAGGATTTCATCCCGTCCTTTTGGATCAAGCCCTGCTGTCGGCTCATCCAGAATCAAAATATCCGGTTTCATAGCAAGCACGCCCGCTATAGCAACCCGCCTCTTCTGTCCTCCGGACAAATCAAACGGCGACTGATAGAAAAAATCATCCTCCAGACCAACCTGTTTCAAAGCCTCATAGGCACGAAGTTCCGTTTCTTTTTTGGAAAGACCGAGATTCTTAGGTCCGAAACAAACGTCACTGAACACATCTATCTCAAAAAGCTGATGCTCCGGATATTGAAACACCAGACCAACCTTGCTTCGCAATTTCTTTTTATCATAGTCACTGTCGTGGATATCTTCCCCGTTAAAATAAATCGAGCCGCCCGTAGGCTTAAGCAGCCCGTTTAAATGCTGAACCAGCGTTGACTTCCCCGAACCCGTATGCCCGATAAGTCCGATAAACTGCCCCTCGGGTATAACAAGGTTAATGTCATTTAAAGCATGTACCGCCAGCTCAGTATCTCCTCCATATACGTAATTTACGTGGTCTAAAATCAAAGACATAGTTCAAGCCTTCCTCAATAATAATACAAATGAGCCTCTAACTTAGTTTATTCTCTCATTAACTAAATTCTCTACTAATTCCTCTATAGTCAGTATGCCGTCCGGAATGT
The DNA here is from genome assembly GCA_022510525.1 of Lachnospiraceae bacterium. Lineage (GTDB taxonomy): Bacteria > Bacillota > Clostridia > Lachnospirales > Lachnospiraceae > UBA3282. Next base: position 24,077 of record JAFLTH010000040.1, read on the forward strand.
TTATGCCGCTTTTTTGCAGTTCATAGGCCAAAAGTGTCACCTGCGGAACATCCAGTCTTAATTCCTTAAGCCGCTCCACCTGCGAAAAAATCTCTTTCGGTGTACCTTCCATGGCAATTCTGCCTTTATCCATCACAAATACCTTGTCGGCATTGATAATTTCTTCCATGTAATGGGTGATCAGGACAACTGTAATCCCTTCCGCAAGATTCAATGCTCTTACGGCACGAATCACTTCTTTGCGTCCGGTGGGATCAAGCATTGCCGTAGGTTCATCCAGAATAATACACTTGGGATGCATTGCAATAACACCTGCTATTGAAACGCGCTGTTTCTGTCCTCCAGAGAGTTTATTAGGGGAATGTTTACGAAACTCATACATTCCGACAGCTTTCAGGCTTTCCTCCACCCGTTCCCATATTTCAGCGGTAGGAACGCCCATATTCTCCGGTCCAAATCCAACATCCTCTTCCACAACCTGCCCGATTATCTGGTTATCGGGATTCTGGAACACCATACCTGCATTCTGGCGCACATCCCAGAGATTCTCAGCCTCGGAAGTGTCCATACCGTCCACCCAGACAGTACCCTCCGTGGGATAAAGAATTGCATTGATATGCTTGGCAAGCGTAGACTTACCGGAGCCGTTATGCCCCAGAATCGCCACAAAGTCCCCCTGCTTCACATCAAGGTCAACTTCGTCAACCGCTCTGGTTATCCCCTCTACATTGCCTTCGTCGTCACGTCTTATATATTCAAATACCAATTTGTCGGTTTTAATGATTCCCATTTGCTTTGCCCTGTCGTCAATTCATTTACTGACACATGTGTCATTTATATATTTCTACCTGCATTTTTGAATTGTAACAAATATTGGGGAGAATTACAAGTCATTCGTGTATCATATTGCGGGGTTTTGTGGTAAAATATACTCATTGAGGTATTTCGCAAATTGAAATTTGTGTGGCTGGCCGGAAGGACGGATTGCGCAAATAGTAAGCTGGCTGGTGGTCGGCTTTCGGGAA
>JAFLTH010000041.1 GCA_022510525.1 Lachnospiraceae bacterium
TGACGTCCTTTTCTGACTAACTGGTTAAATGTTGGCATTCTTTTCACCTCCTGTTTATAAACTTAATTAATTGCCCTCAGGCTTTTGTGCATACGAAAAAAACGCATTCTTATGCACACTAAAATAGTATACTTGCATAAGAATGCGTTGTCAATATATTTTTTGTAATATTAGCAAAATCCGTGAGTTGGCTGTCAATCCAACTATTATTCCATTATCTCAGCTACTTCCTCTGCATCCAAAGCCTCATCGATTTCTTCCTCCAGAACGTCTTCGGCTTCGTCTATTTCCATCATATCTTCCATGATTTCATCATCCGCATCCGAGTTCATATCAAGAACGGCGTCTTCATCAGGCTCCGAACCGTCGTCAAAGCTTATCTCATCATCCGCAGCAAGTCTCGATAACAGATTATAATCGGTACTCAGCTTTGTATTGCGGTATCTCTTCATTCCGGTTCCTGCCGGAATCAGCTTACCAATCAGTACATTTTCCTTAAGTCCGATAAGCGGATCGATCTTGCCCTTGATTGCAGCTTCGGTCAGTACCTTGGTTGTCTCCTGGAATGAAGCGGCCGATAAGAATGAGTTGGTTGCAAGCGCAGCTTTGGTAATACCCAGCATGATCTGCTTTCCGTCTGCCGGCTCTTTGCCCTCTTCTATCAATGCTTTGTTCAAATCTTCATATTCCAGTACATCCACAAGGGTTCCCGGAAGATATTCCGAGTCACCACTGGTCTCAATCCTTACCTTCTTAAGCATCTGACGTACGATTACCTCAATATGCTTATCGGCAATATCAACACCCTGCAGACGATATACTCTCTGAACCTCACGCAGCATATAATCCTGTACCGAGCGGATACCTTTTATCTTCAAAAGGTCATGAGGATTGACACTACCCTCTGTGAGTTCGTCACCGGCCTCCAATGTGGCTCCGTCAACAATCTTGATTCTGGAACCGTATGGAATGAGGTAGGTCTTGGACTCACCGGTTTCGTCATTTGTAATCACAACCTCACGTTTCTTCTTGGTATCCTTAATGGAGGCTGTGCCGCCAAATTCAGCAATAATCGCAAGTCCCTTAGGTTTCCGTGCCTCAAATAACTCTTCAACACGAGGAAGACCCTGTGTGATATCATCACCCGCAACACCACCGGTATGGAAAGTACGCATGGTAAGCTGTGTACCCGGCTCACCGATAGACTGTGCCGCGATGATTCCGACCGCTTCACCCACCTGTACGGCTTCTCCGGTAGCCATATTGGCTCCGTAGCACTTTGCACAGATTCCTATGTGGGAACGACAGGTCAATATTGTACGTATTTTAACTTCCTCAACCGGTTCTCCCTTATCGTTTACGCCCACGCTCATAATCTTAGCAGCGCGGCTTGGTGTTATCATATGATTTTTCTTTACTATTATATTTCCGTCTTTATCTTTTATCTCCTCACAGGCTACCCTGCCGACGATTCTGTCTTTAAGGCCTTCGATAGTCTCTCTTCCGTCCATAAAGGCTTTTACATACATACCCGGAATCTCATCACTGCCCTCACAGCAGTCAGTCTCGCGGATAATCAGTTCCTGAGAAACGTCGACCATACGTCTGGTCAGATATCCCGAGTCGGCTGTACGCAATGCCGTATCGGAAAGACCTTTACGCGCACCGTGTGCTGACATAAAATACTCCAAAACGTCAAGTCCTTCACGGAAATTCGATTTAATAGGCAGCTCGATTGTTCTACCTGTTGTATCAGCCATAAGTCCACGCATACCTGCCAGCTGCTTAATCTGCTGGTTGGAACCACGCGCACCGGAGTCCGCCATCATAAAGATGTTGTTATATTTATCAAGACCTGACAAAAGTACATCCGTCAGTTCCTTATCCGTTTCATTCCATGTCTCAACTACCGCACGATATCTCTCTTCCTCAGTAATAAGTCCACGTCTGAAGTTCTGTGAAATCTTATCAACGGTAGCCTGTGCATCATCCAGCATTTCCTGTTTCTTGGAAGGCACTGTCATATCGGAAATAGATACGGTCATGGCTGCCTTGGTAGAATATTTATATCCGGTAGACTTGATCAAGTCAAGTACCTCGGCCGTTCTTACAGCACCATGGATATTGATTACCTTTTCCAGAATCTGCTTCAACTGTTTCTTTCCGACATGGAAGTCAACCTCAAGCTTAAGGAAATTCTCAGGATTGCTTCTGTCTACAAAGCCAAGATCCTGTGGCAGTATTTCGTTGAAAAGAAAACGTCCGAGCGTAGATTCTTCCACACCGGAAATCACTTCGCCATCGGCATTCTCTTTCTGTATCCTTACATGGATTCTGCTATGCAAGGTACATTCCTTATTCTCATAAGCCAGTATCGCTTCATTCAAGTTCTTAAAGTACTTGCCTTCTCCGGCAACACCTTCCCTCTCCTGTGTCAGATAGTAGATACCAAGCACCATATCCTGTGAAGGAACGGCAACCGGACCTCCATCCGAAGGTTTTAAGAGGTTATTGGGAGACAAAAGCAGGAAGCGGCATTCAGCCTGTGCCTCAACTGACAAAGGCAGATGCACAGCCATCTGGTCACCGTCGAAGTCTGCATTGAATGCAGTACATACAAGCGGATGCAGCTTAATTGCCTTACCTTCGACCAGAATAGGCTCAAATGCCTGAATACCTAATCTATGCAGTGTAGGAGCACGGTTCAACATAACCGGATGCTCTCTGATCACTTCTTCCAGAACATCCCATACCTGAGTATCAAGCCTTTCCACAAGTTTCTTGGCATTTTTGATATTCTGTGAAATACCCCTTGCCACCAGTTCCTTCATAACAAAAGGCTTAAACAGCTCAATTGCCATTTCCTTGGGAAGACCGCACTGATATATCTTAAGTTCGGGACCTACCACGATAACGGATCGACCGGAATAGTCAACACGCTTTCCAAGCAGGTTCTGACGGAAACGTCCGGACTTACCCTTTAACATATCCGACAGAGACTTAAGTGCTCTGTTACCGGGACCTGTTACGGGACGACCTCGTCTTCCGTTATCAATAAGGGCATCTACAGCCTCCTGGAGCATTCTTTTCTCATTACGCACGATAATGTCAGGCGCACCCAGTTCCAGAAGTCTCTTAAGACGATTGTTTCTGTTAATTATTCTTCTATATAAGTCATTTAAGTCAGATGTCGCAAAACGTCCGCCATCCAACTGTACCATAGGACGTAAATCCGGAGGAATAACCGGAATTGCATCCATTATCATCCATTCGGGCTTATTGCCGGACTCCCTGAATGCCTCTACAACTTCAAGTCTTTTGATGATTCTGGCATTCTTCTGTCCGCTGGAATCCTTAAGGTCTTCCTTAAGCGTTATAGCTTCTTCCTCCAAATCAATGGCCTGCAGCAGTTCCTTGATTGCTTCCGCACCCATTCCCACACGGAATTTTGAGCCCCATGTTTCTCTAGCATCCTGATACTCTCTCTCGGAAAGAACCTGTTTGTATTCCAAATCGGTCTCTCCTGCATCAAGCACAATATAAGCTGCAAAATACAATACTTTTTCAAGCACTCTTGGGGAAAGGTCCAAAATGAGACCCATACGGCTCGGAATTCCTTTAAAGTACCAGATATGTGATACCGGTGCTGCAAGTGCAATATGACCCATACGCTCCCTGCGGACACTTGCCTTGGTGACTTCAACACCGCAGCGGTCACAGACTACACCCTTATATCTGATTTTCTTATATTTACCGCAATGGCACTCCCAGTCCTTGCTGGGTCCAAAAATCTTTTCACAATAAAGTCCGTCTTTCTCAGGCTTTAATGTTCTATAGTTAATTGTCTCCGGCTTTAAAACTTCGCCTCGTGACCACTCTCTTATCTTCTCAGGAGAGGCCAGACCAATCCTGATTGCATCAAATGTCATCGGTTGATATGCTTCCTGTTTTATTTCTGCCATATAATTACCATACCTCTCTTTCAACCTGCAAACTTCTTGTGTACGAAGTACACATTGCGCTGGTACAAATTTTACTCGTAAGACTCTTCGAAATCAACATCATATTCCATATCATCTTCAGCGAAGTCATCTTCTTCACTACTTACAAGTTCACCGCTCTCTTCGTCGAATTCCTGTTTCTGGTAGCCAAGCTCGCCCAAAGATTCTTTTTCATAGTCATAGTTACCGGAATCGCCTTCTATTTCATAGCGGTAATCGTTTTCGCTGTAATCCACTGATTCCATGATTTCAACTTCTGTATGGTCATCACGAAGCACACGGACATCCAGACCAAGCGACTGAAGTTCCTTGAGCAGAACCTTGAATGACTCCGGAATACTGGGTTCCGGAATATTATCACCTTTAATGATCGCTTCATAGGTCTTCACACGTCCGACAACATCATCGGATTTAACGGTTAAAATTTCCTGCAGCGTATAGGCAGCTCCATATGCTTCCAGCGCCCATACCTCCATTTCTCCGAAACGCTGTCCACCAAACTGTGCCTTACCACCAAGGGGCTGTTGTGTTACCAGCGCATAAGGACCGGTGGAACGTGCATGAATCTTATCATCTACCAAATGGTGCAACTTAAGATAGTGCATATGACCGATTGTAACAGGTGCATCAAAATACTCGCCTGTCCTACCGTCACGCAGCCTTACTTTACCGTCTCTGGAAATCGGAACACCTTTCCATAACTCACGGTGATCTCTGTTTTCATATAAATATTCCATAACTTCCGGTAAAAGCTCAGCTTTATGCTTCTTCTCAAACTCTTTCCATTCCAGATTTACATAATCATTGGCCAGGTCAAGCGTGTCCATGATGTCGCCTTCCTTAGCACCGTCAAATACCGGTGTTGCCACATTGAAACCAAGTGCTTTTGCAGCAAGTGAAAGGTGGATTTCAAGCACCTGCCCGATATTCATACGCGAAGGCACACCCAAAGGATTAAGCACTATATCCAGCGGACGTCCGTTAGGAAGATAAGGCATATCTTCTACCGGAAGCACACGGGAAACAACACCCTTGTTACCATGGCGGCCTGCCATCTTATCACCAACCGAAATCTTTCTTTTCTGTGCAATATAAATACGTACTGCCTGATTAACACCGGGCGAAAGCTCGTCTCCGTTTTCCCGTGTAAATACTTTCGCATTTACGACAATTCCATATTCGCCGTGAGGAACTTTCAATGAAGTATCGCGGACTTCTCTTGCTTTCTCGCCAAAAATGGCACGCAACAGTCTTTCCTCCGCCGTCAGCTCGGTTTCACCCTTAGGTGTTACCTTACCAACCAGAATATCTCCGGCACGAACCTCGGCTCCGATACGGATGATTCCTCTCTCATCCAGATCCTTCAGTGCATCATCACCAACACCCGGAACATCTCTTGTAATCTCCTCAGGTCCCAGTTTGGTATCACGGGCCTCTGCCTCATATTCTTCTATATGCACGGATGTGTACACATCCTCCTGAACAAGTCTTTCACTGAGAAGTACCGCATCCTCGTAGTTATAACCTTCCCAGGTCATAAAACCGATAAGAGGATTCTTACCAAGTGCAAGTTCTCCGCCGTCGGTTGAAGGACCGTCTGCGATAACCTCTCCCGCTTCCACATGATCGCCTTTGAAAACAATAGGTTTCTGGTTATAACAGTTAGACTGGTTACTTCTTGAAAATTTGGACAGATGATATTCATCTTTTTCGCCATCATCATAAGTCATCTTGATAAGGCTGGAAGATACATAATCAATCGTACCTGCCTTCTTTGCCACAACGCAAACGCCTGAGTCAACTGCTGCCTTCGGCTCCATTCCGGTACCGACAACAGGTGCCTCTGTGAACAGAAGCGGAACTGCCTGACGCTGCATGTTTGAACCCATCAGTGCACGGTTCGCATCGTCATTCTGTAAAAACGGAATAAGCGCAGTAGCAACCGAGAATACCATCTTAGGAGATACATCCATATAATCGAACATTCCCTTAGGATATTCCTGTGTTTCATCTTTGTAACGACCGGACACACTGTTACGCGTAAAATGACCTTCCGAATCAAGCGGTGCAGATGCCTGCGCAACATGATAATTATCTTCCTCATCTGCAGTCATATATACTACTTCTTCTGTAACACGCGGATTCTGCGGGTCACTCTTGTCGATTTTACGATAAGGAGCTTCCACAAAACCATATTCATTGATTCTTGCATAGGATGCAAGCGAGTTGATAAGACCAATGTTAGGACCTTCGGGAGTCTCTATAGGACACATTCTTCCGTAATGTGTGTAGTGAACGTCCCTGACCTCGAATCCTGCCCTGTCTCGAGACAGACCACCGGGACCCAATGCAGACAAACGCCTCTTATGAGTAAGTTCACCCAGAGGATTGTTCTGATCCATAAACTGCGACAACTGTGAAGAACCAAAAAATTCTTTTACGGCAGCCTGTACAGGTTTAATGTTTATCAATACCTGCGGGGAAATCTCCTCTGCATCATGGGTAGTCATTCTCTCACGTACCACTCTTTCCAGTCTGGAAAGACCTATACGATACTGATTCTGTAAAAGTTCGCCTACCGCACGTATACGTCTGTTGCCCAAATGGTCGATATCGTCATCATTACCGATGCCGTACTCCAAGTGTATATTATAATTAATGGAAGCCAATATATCTTCCTTGGTAATATGCTTGGGAATCAATTCATGAACATTTTTCTGTATAGCTTCCGCAAGTTCCTCCGGATCCTCGCTGTACTCCTCAAGAATCTGCTGAAGTACAGGGAAATAAACCAGCTCTGTAATTCCAAGTTCCCTGGGATTACACTCTACAAAGTTAGTTATGTCAACCATCATGTTTGAGAGAACTTTTACGTTCTTCTCCTCTGTCTGGATTATGACATAAGGAACCGCTGCATTCTGGATAGCATCTGCTGTTTCAGCGCTCACCTTATCGCCGGCTTTGGCAATCACTTCTCCTGTCAGCGTGTCTACTACATCTTCCGCAAGAATGTGATGTCTGATCCTGTTTCTAAGCATAAGCTTTTTATTAAATTTATATCTTCCGACTTTCGCCAAATCATATCTTCTGGGATCAAAAAACATCGCCTGGATCAAGCTCTCCGCGCTTTCAACGCTGAGCGGCTCACCGGGACGTATTTTTTTATACAGCTCTAACAGACCTTCCTGATAATTTCCGGCAACGTCCTTGGTAAAGCTTGCTTCAATCTTGGGTTCATCTCCAAACAATTCCCTGATCTCATCATTGGAACCGACTCCGAGCGCCCTTATCAACACAGTGATCGGAACCTTTCTGGTTCTGTCTACGCGCACGTAAAAAACATCATTGGAATCGGTTTCATATTCCAACCATGCTCCACGATTTGGAATGACAGTTGATGAAAACAGTACCTTGCCTATCTTATCATGACTTATTGCATAATATATACCCGGAGAACGTACTAACTGGCTTACTATAACACGTTCCGCACCATTTATAACAAAAGTGCCTGTCTCTGTCATAAGAGGCAGATCTCCCATGAAAATATCATGCTCGGTAATCTCGTCCTTTTCCTTGTTAATAAGACGGACTTTTACCTTTAACGGTGCCGCATAAGTCGCATCTCGCTCCTTACATTTCTCAATAGAATACTTTACGTCATTTTCACACAATTCAAAATCTACGAACTCAAGACTTAAGTGTCCGCTGTAATCTGAAATTGGAGAAATATCGTCAAAGACTTCCTTCAATCCCTCGTCCAAAAACCACTGATATGAGTTCTTCTGAACCTCTATCAGATTCGGCATTTCCAGAACCTCTTTCTGTCGTGCATAGGTCATACGTGTATTTCTGCCTGCGGCAGTCACACGAATCCTGTTCTTTTCCATTGACAATTTCACCCCGTTCTTTAATTGTTTGCGCCTATTTATCGGAGATTTTACCTCGAATAAGCATAGCACACCACAATAGTGTACTTTACATTATACTTCAAGAGGTAATTTGAGTCAATAACTATTTTTATTAAAAAAAGAGGGAACTCCTCAAGCCATTTCATGGCTTTAGGAACGCCCTCTTTCATAGATATTCTTCCTATATTATTTAAGAGTAACTTTTGCTCCCTCAGCTTCCAGCTTAGCCTTGATGTCATCAGCTTCTTCTTTGGATGCACCCTCTTTAACCATCTTAGGAGCGGAATCAACCAAGTCTTTAGCTTCTTTCAGACCAAGACCTGTTGCTTCACGTACAACTTTGATAACCTTAACCTTGTTAGGACCAACATCTGTCAACTCAACATCGAATTCTGTCTTCTCTTCTCCGCCTGCTGCTGCATCGCCGCCTGCTGCCGCTGCAACTACTACGCCTGCTGCTGCGGATACGCCGAATTCTTCTTCACATGCTTTTACTAAATCATTTAATTCTAATACTGTTAACTCTTTGATTGCATCAATTAATTCCTGAGTAGATAATTTTGCCATTTTTATTTACCTCCATTTAAAATTTTAAACTCTGTTAATAAAATATCAATTGTTATTCTTTGCTTTATGTTTCTGTTATGACTGAACTCATTTCAAACTGCAAGCTTATTCTGCTGCCGGAGCTTCTGCTTCTTCTGCCTTAGCTTCCTCTGCGGGAGCCTCTTCTGCTGCCGGAGCTGCCTCTTCAGCCTTCACTTCTTCTGCTGCGGGTGCCGCTTCCTCTGCAGGAGCTGCCTCCTCAGCCTTGGCTGCGGGAGCTTCGCTTGCGGATGCGCCGCCTTTTTCTGCCAGCTGATTCATAACACGAGCAAAGTTCGCAATAGGTGACTGGATGCTTCCAAGCAATTTGGAAAGAAGTTCTTCCCTGGAAGGAACCTTGGATATATTGGTGATTCCCGCTGCATCATAAACCACACCTTCCACAATTCCTCCCTTGATCTCAAGCTGATCTACAGTCTTAGCAAACTTGCAGAGAATTCTGGCAGGTGCTGTGGCATCTTCAGTGGAAATAGCAATTGCACTGGGTCCCTTAAGATATGGAACAAGGCCTTCACAGTCAGTACCTTTGAATGCGAAATTCATCATTGTGTTTTTGTAAACCTTGTAATTAATTCCTGCTTCACGAAGCTGCTTACGAAGTTCCGTATCCTGTTCCACGGTAAGTCCGCGATGGTCTACCAGAACAACTGACTGAGCATCTTTGATTGCTGCGGAAATTTCATCAACTACAGGTTTCTTCAATTCAACTTTTGCCATTACATTTACCTCCTTTTAGATTTTGCGCCGAAGGAGTTTAGTGTGAAATTTAAAATTTCACACGCAAGTTTGTGCTTCGCGCAAACTCGCAGGTTAAGATTCATATAAACAAATAACCTCCCCAAAGACAGGGAGGTTCATACTCTTCTCATAAACTCTTCTCCTCGGTAGGCGGTATACTTACGCCAAAACGGCACCTACTGTCTTCGGCATGGTCAAGACGACCTTGTTTAATATAACATATGAACTTTTTGTATGTCAATATATATTTATAAAAATATTTTGCATTGTAATTACTTATGCTTAATTTATGTCAATAAATGTCTCATCTTTCCAAATAAGTAATTGACAATATATGAACAAACCAAAGTTACCGCAATACTTATGCAGATTATTGCAGCAGCTGCCATATCAACCCCCTTAAACAGATTTAATATAAAACGGTGAAGCAGATAACATTCAAGTGAAAATCTTCCCAAACTGTTTATATGCAATTTTATTCCCGAAGTCATTTTATATACAGCAAATATACATAGGCATAACAAGGCCCACAACACCGAGGCCAGAACCTTAAAGATCAGATATATAACCTGATGGCTCTGTGCCATACTCATATAAATTACCGCGCATATAGCAAATCCCATACCTAATACAATATAACCGATCACACGATACTTTGACAAAAATTCAACAATCTTATCCTCATATACTTTAAAAACTATCCCGACTACAAAAGATAAATTAGAAGCATACCAGACATCTTCGTCCACAAAAAACGCCAACAATACCGAAACCAACAATACTCCGGCAGTTATTGCCAATATTTTATGCCTGGAATATTTCCATCCAAAATAGAAAATTACATAAAAAATCAATATAACAAATATAAACCATTCATCAAATCCGGTTAGCCATGAACAGACAGCGCGTACTCCCCACTCACTTTCAGTAAGCAAACGTATAACAAAACGTATTATTATATATGGAAAATATACATTTAAAAACCTTTTCTTAAAATATGATAAATCAAGTCCCTTAGAAGCACTGCTTACCAAACCATACCCCGATATGGCAAAAAACATAGCCACCCCGTAACGCCCAAGCTTTGTCATCAAGGTTAACATAATATTGGAATCTGCCTGAGTAACATACCACTGTGAATAATGCGCGATAACAACTAAAAACATCGCGACCGCTTTTATCAATTCACTCGTATCTTTAGATATTTTTCCCATATTTTCCTCTCTCTGAAATGTACCGCATAACAAAGCTGTGCAACTTGTAAAACAGCTCAACAATTATAAATGTAAAAACTAACACTATATAAAAGTTTTCTACTTTATTTACGCTTTCAAATCCATTTACCACTCTCCTCAGTCCCAGATGCACAATATAAAAGAATAGAGAGCGTTTCCCAATGTATTGCATGATCGGAGAAGAAAGACGTACTTGCGTATATATGGTACAGACTAACATGCTCATACAAACACCTGCTATAACCTTTAGTATGTCCACTGCAATAAAGTCACCTTTCCAATATGTAAAGGCACCACCCGTCAATACGAACAAAATAGAATATACAAACATATGTAAGAACCGGTTTTTCCTAATAGCAATAAGCAGTTTGTCCTCTTTGTATGCGATTGTCATTCCGATTGGAAATAATAATAAACCGTTGTACCATCTTGCATTCAACCCGCATAAACAAAATATAACAGCTGTTATTGCACTAAACATATAGCTCAATATGAGCATTACACTTTGTCTGCCCTTAGATATAACCCACGACACAAAAAATATTATATACTGTACCAAAATAACATAAATAAACCATGCATCGGCCAAACTTCTAAGCACAATTTCCCGAAAATCAAAACTTCTCTGCCACATAATATCCCATAAACAGAAAACAACCTGAATAAATAAACAAGGTACATATACGTTTAGTAACCGTTTGTACAAAAACCCCGCATCGGGCGTCTTATGAGCATAGCCTTTATATATCCCGTATCCGGAAACAAAAAAGAACAGCAATACCCCCATTCCGCCCGTTACCGATAAAAGGTTAAGCAAAAGCTTCGTAATTACGGAATCTGCCTCTAAATTATTAGTCAGATGCATTAAAACAACAAAGCCGGTAGCAATGCCTTTAATTGCATTAGTATCATTTTTTTCCAACAAAACGTTTGTTCCGGCATTTTTTTTGGCCTGTATCAGGATTGCTGCCGGAAAAGCAAAAAAGCAAATCAGATATATTCCTATCATACAAATAAATTCTCCAATTTTATTCCAGAATAAACATGCTAATACTATTTAAACAAACAATAGCCATCCGCATCAATATTCACATTTTCCGACATAGTCCGCATTATATCAAGCACCCGGTCCTTTTCCGTTCCGGTTAAAAGAGTGGTTTTACAGTTATTTTGCAGACAGGGTAAAAACTGACAGCTCTTCAATTCTTTATCGGAAATGGTTACTTTCAGTAAGCCTGTATCCATCGTTCTTGAATTGAACCAGAAATTCCCCATACTGTAAAACACCGGAACGCCATTTATTATGTCAACCTTTTGCAAAATATGAGGGTGGTCACCTACAATCAAATCTGCTCCGGCTTCTACAAGCTCTCTTGACTGCTTATCCTGCGCCCAATCGATTTCTTCCTCGTTCTCGGTACCCCAATGCACATATACAATTACAAAATCACTGTTTTCCTTTGTTTCTCTTACTGTCTGCAAAAGATTTTCACCATTCCAGCAGCGAAAAACACCGGGAGATGTATCTGTAGCCTCTTTAGTATCCGGATTGTCATTTCTTTCCACCTGAGTCGCGGAAATAAAGGCTATTTTCATATCATTTACAATATAATAGAAAGGTCTGGAAGCTTCGCTTGCATCAATTCCCGCACCGACATAATGAATTTCGGCATCCTTAAGCACCTGCAATGTATCAATGAGCGCTTCTTCACCGTAATCATATGCATGATTATTGGCCAAAGAAACAATATCCACCCCCAAATCCTGTAAATACGAGACCGACGACGGTTTTGCCCTGAAGGTAAACTGCTTTTCGGGAGTCGGTTCCCCTCTGTCTGAATAAGGAAACTCATTATTTACCATCATTATATCCGAGTTTTTCATCTCTTCTATAAGCTCCGGCGCAATACCGCTTGAAATATCCCCGCCCCGCTGTAACAGTGTAGACATTATGGCATAACCCGAATCAAAAAGAATATCTCCCGCAAACGTTATCGTAATGCAGTCCTCACTTGCCGCTCCCTTTACGAAAACATTCTCCTCAAGCATATATTCCTCTCCCCGCTCCGGATTGATGTCTTTTATATTTTCATTTTCCTCATCTTCTTTTTCCGGATTCCCGACAAGCTCTCTCTCAAACTCCAAAGCCTCATCCAATCTCAAGATATCCTCTTTTATCAGCTGCGTATTAGCCGCCCCCGGGTTAGCATCCTCCACTATCCACAAATAGGAAAACATCACAAAAAGCCCTGTAAGTATCACAAACACCAGAGTTACACAGAACGGAATTATGAAGTTTAATTTCTTTTTACCCCTTTTCTTCTTCATATCCTAAGTATACCATATGTTCATAACAATGAAAAGCAAAGGCGGATTGTGCAAATATTAACTTTTCTTTGCGTCTCTGGCTCCGACAATGAGCAAAGAAAAGTTAATATTTGTACAATCCGCCCTCTAATCTCTTAATTATTAATACTTCGCTGTGCTAACCTTGATACCGGGTCCCATTGTGGTAGAAAGCGTAATGCTCTTCAGATACTGACCCTTTACCGCTGAAGGTTTTGCTTTTACAATAGCCTCCATCAATGCTTCAAAGTTTTCCTGTATCTTAGCTTCATCAAATGAAACCTTTCCAACCGGTACGTGAATGATATTAGCCTTATCAAGTCTGTACTCAATCTTACCGGCTTTGATATCATTGACCGCCTTGGTCACATCCATTGTTACGGTACCGGCTTTCGGGTTGGGCATAAGTCCTTTAGGACCAAGCACCTTACCGAGACGTCCTACAACACCCATCATATCAGGCGTTGCCACTACAACGTCAAAATCCAGCCATCCGTCATTCTGAATCTTCGGAATCAGTTCTTCACCGCCTACATAATCTGCTCCGGCAGCCTCTGCTTCCGACACTTTATCTCCTTTGGCAAATACCAATACTTTAACCGATTTACCTGTTCCGTTGGGCAGTACAACCGCACCACGGATCTGCTGCTCTGCATGACGACCGTCACAACCGGTTCTGATATGCACTTCTACAGTCTCATCAAATTTAGCAACAGATGTTTTCTTAACTAAAGCAACCGCTTCCGCCGGCTCATACTGCACAGTGCGGTCTACAAGCTTTGCTGCTTCCTGATATTTCTTACCATGTTTCATATCCTATCCTCCATTACTCTTCTACTGTTATGCCCATACTTCTTGCAGTTCCGGCAATCATGCTCATAGCTGCTTCAAGGCTTGCTGCGTTTAAATCAGGCATCTTGGTTTCTGCGATTTCCTGAAGCTTTGCCTTGGAAATTGTTGCAACCTTGGTCTTGTTAGGTACTGCCGAACCTGATTTGATATTGCAGGCTTTCTTTAAAAGAACTGCAGCAGGCGGAGTCTTGGTAATGAAGCTGAAACTTCTGTCTGCATATACTGTGATAACAACAGGGATGATAACATCACCTTTATCAGCAGTCTTTGCGTTGAACTGTTTGGTAAATTCAACAATGTTAACGCCATGCTGTCCAAGTGCAGGACCAACCGGCGGTGCTGGTGTAGCTTTACCAGCAGGGATCTGTAACTTAATATATCCTTCTACTTTCTTTGCCATAATGGCACCTCCTAAAATAATGTGGTATAGGCGTTTTTCAACTCCCACTATATCTACACCGCCAAAGGCGGGCAAATATCTAATTCATACTTCTTACTTCCGCAAAGCCGATTTCTACCGGAGTCTCTCTTCCAAACAACTCTACATTGATAGTTGCGGTCTGTTTGCCGTAATCCATTCTCTGAACAACTCCAACCGTATCTTTCCACACGCCGGCAATAACGGCTATTGTATCACCTTCGGCAAAGTCTACGGTTACATTCTCGACTTTGATTCCGAGAGGCTTCATCTCTACCTCTGATAACGGCACCGGTTTACTTCCCGGTCCGACAAATCCCGTGACACCTCTGGTATTTCTTACAACATACCAGGTATCATCATTCATAACCATATTAATAAGAACATAACCCGGAAACATTTTCTTTTGAACAGTCTTTCTGGCTCCGTTCTTCATTTCCATTACATCCTGCATAGGAACCCTGACTTCCAGAATCTCATCTTCCAAATGTCTGTTCTCAATAGTCTTCTCAATATTGGCCTTTACTTTATTTTCATACCCGGAATAAGTATGAACAACATACCAATTTGCATCTGCCATACGACTACCCCTCACTCTACATTGAAAATGTTGTTATAAAATCTACCCCATACTGGAGTAAAAAGTCCAATACAGCAATAATCGCACCCACTACTATTGAAATAGCAACAACTGCTATAGATTGTTTTATCAGCTCGTCTCTATTCGGCCAGGTGATTTTTTTAAATTCGGCTTTAACACCATCCCAAAACTTGACAGGTTTGAGCGTATTATCCGCTTTAGTGGAATCTCCCATATTACATTGCTCCTTCCAATTATATTCTTATTACAAAACAGCGAGTTTTATTTGGTTTCTTTATGCAATGTATGTGTTCTGCAAAATCTACAATACTTCTTGATTTCCATTCTGTCAGGATGGGTCTTCTTGTCTTTGGTTGTATTGTAATTACGGCGCTTACACTCTGTACATGCCAATGTGATTCTTGTACGCATCTTGCCACCTCCACGTGCCTTTTCATTCATATTTATATGCTAAATTTGAGCATAAAAAAAAGACCTAAAATCTTATCTCGTTTGAATAATATAACACAACACCGGTCTTTCGTCAACTCATTTCAAAAAATTTTTATTTTTTTTAAATTTTTTATAAAAAGTACTTATTTATTATTAATAAGGTAACGATATAATATTATATGAATGTTTTTGTGTCTTTTTTACCATTGTTCATATACCATATTATTAAGATATTTTTGAAATATTAATTGAAAATCCAGCAAAAATGCTTGATTATATGGAAGTTAAATGGTAAAATGTATATATCTGAAATTGTCAATAAATATGAATTTTTGTTTCTGGCACAAAGGCAACGGATAGCCGGCCATATACATGATACCGGATTTCAAGGAAGAAAGGAGGAGCATCATGGCGTACAATAACAGTATTGGAGCTTATTCCAACGTCTACAATTTCTATATGACAACTTATGCGCCCAAATCAAGTACACCTTATGATTCGCATAAGAAAAGCGAACTTCGCAATGTCTATAATTCCATTGTAAAAATGAATAAAGAAGCTCCCGTGTACATCCTTGATAACAGCAGGGAATCCTGTTCATTTGCCATTGGCATGAAAGAGAATGCAAGAGAACTGCGTAATACTATTGCTTCTCTCGGCGGACTTGATGAAGATGAACTATTAAATAAGAAGGCCGCTTATTCAAGTAACGAGAATATAGCAACTGCCACATATATAGGAACTACAGAGGAAAGCAACAGCGCACCTTCTGCAGAAATAGAAGTACGCTCACTTGCTTCAACACAAATCAATACGGGAAATTACCTTCCTAGTGAAGAGCCGGTAAACCTCCCTCCGTCTACTTATTCTTTTGACGTAAATATTGATAATTTGAATTACGAATTTCAATTTAATATCAAACCCGAAGATACAAACAGGAATGTGCAGGAGCGTCTTTCCAGGCTTATCAATAACTCAAATATCGGTATTACAAGCCAGGTTGTAACAGATGACGAGAACAATTCCAGCCTTAGACTTGAATCTAATGCAACCGGACTCAAGAATAACAGACAGAATATATTCCACATTTCCGATCGCCATACCAGCAAGACTTCCGGTGTTGTTGATTATTTCGGACTGGACAATATATCATCCCATCCGTCCAATGCAAGCTATATATTAGACGGTGTGGAGCGCACCTCACCTTCAAACAACATAACCATAGGTCGTTCATACGAAGTTACCTTGAAAGGTTTGAGCAGCGAAGAAGGCGAAACGGCTACCATAGGTCTTAAAACCGACGTTGAATCACTGACAGAAAATATAAATACACTTGTTAGAGGATACAATTCATTCTTACGTGCCGCTGCCGAATACAGTGACAGGCAGCCTAAGAGCAACCGTATCGTACAGGAAATGGGAAGCATCGCAAGATTTTATGCCAAAGGACTTACTTCCTCAGGTCTTAATCTGAACCTTGACGGTACTTTGGAAGTTGACAGCGATACCGTCCGTAAAACGGCAATGAACGGCGAAGCTAAAGATGTTTTTTCCTCTATTATGGATTTCACACATTCGCTGGTACGTAAGTCAAATCAGATTTCACTGGATCCGATGAACTATGTAAACAATATTGTTGTGGCATATAAGAATCCGGGTAAGAATTTTGCGACACCGTATATTACCAGTGCTTACAGCGGGATGATGTTTAATAGTTATTGTTAGAAAATAAAAACCCCTTAGGGGTTTTTATTTTTTTATAACGGAATGTTCCCATGTTTCTTTCTGGGTAATTCCACCCGTTTATTTTTTAAGCCATGCAAAGCTTTTATTATCGCCTCTCTGGTCTCTTCCGGCTTGATCACTTCGTTTACATACCCTCTTGCCGCCGCCACATAAGGATTAAGGAAACGTTCCTCGTATTCCTCTTTGCACTGTTGCCGCATTGCTTCGGGGTCCGGAGCTGCCTTGATCTTTCTTTTGAAGGCTATGTTTACCGCACCGTCGGCACCCATGACCGCTATCTCGGCAATCGGCCATGCATAGACGATGTCGGCGCCCATTTCCTTGGAATTCATCGCGATGTATGCTCCTCCGTATGCTTTTCTCATAATGAGAGATATCTTAGGCACCGTTGCCTCCGAATAAGCAAACAGGATTTTGGCTCCGTGGCGTATGATTCCGTTGTGTTCCTGTGCAGTACCGGGCAGAAATGCCGGAACATCTATAAGCGTCACAAGCGGAATATTGAAACAGTCGCAAAACCGTATAAATCTTGCTATTTTATCAGATACATGGTAGTCTAATGAACCACCCATTACGTTGGGCTGATTGGCTACAAAACCTACAACCTTGCCTTCCATTCTACCCCAGCCTATTACTCCGTTCATTGCAAACTCTTTTTGTACTTCAAAAAAGCTCCCCTCATCGACTATGCAATCTATAACTTCCTTGACATCATATGCGTGTCTGGAATTGTCCGGAACAATATCTCTTATCTTGGAGGCTTTGGAGCGGGAATAGATATCCGCCACACCTATCCTGTCAAGGACCTTTCCCACGCCGTTTCCTGTATGGCTCTGCCTTTCCTTGGTATTTACAATCGGCGGTCTCTCGGTATTATTGCTTGGCAGATATGATAAGAGCTTGCGTACCCCCATCAGGCACTCGCCTTCCGAATCATAAGTAAAATGCGAGACACCGCTTTTTTTGGCATGAACATCGGCACCGCCAAGTTCTTCTACCGAAACTTCCTCATTGATAACGGTTTTTACGACATTAGGACCTGTTATAAACATCTTGGAAATATCTTTTACCATAAAAATAAAATCACAGATGGCAGGTGCATAGCAGGCACCGCCCGAACAGGGACCCAGGATAATCGCTATCTGCGGAATCACACCCGACGCCTGGGTATGGCGAAGAAACATACCGCTGTAGCCGCTTAAGGATGAAATACCCTCTTCAATTCTGGCTCCGCCGCTGTCGTTGATACAGATCAAAGGAGCTTTCATCTGCATCGCCATATCCTGAATGCGGCAGATTTTGAAAGAATGATATTCTCCAAGCGTACCGCCGATTACGGTAAAGTCTTCACTTGATACAAATACAAGTCTTCCGTCTATTTCACCGTAGCCGGTAACCACCCCGTCACCCGGCACACGCCTTTTATCCAAATCGAAGTCGTCAATTCTGGACTCAATGAATCCGTCCACTTCCACAAAAGTATCCTTGTCGAGCAGCATTTCTATCCTTTCTCTGGCTGTCATCTTACCGCTCTGATGCTGCTTTTCGACCCTTGAACGTCCCCCTCCGGCAAGCGCCTTGCGTCTTCTCTCATCCAACTCCCGAACCGCTTCATCCCAATTCATTACGACACCTCCCAAGACTTATATATATTATATATGTTTTATTTGATTATCGAATACTTTGATTATCAAACTTTTTTATTTTATTATATCAAAGTATTAAATCTTGTCAATATGAAAGAACAAATACCTTTTTTATAAAAAAACACAGCCGGAGCTTTATGCCCCGGCTGCTTCCGTTTCTACCATTTTAAGTGCTTCTGCAATAACCTTATCCATGTCATAATACTTGTACTGCCCCAGCCGGCCTCCAAAGATAACTCTTGGCTGCGCTTTTGCCAGTTCCACATATCTGGAATATAATGCATTGTTCTTATCATCATTTATCGGGTAGTAAGGTTCATCTCCCGGCTTCCATTCTGCAGAATATTCCCTGCTTATTACTGTTCCCGGCTGCTTTCCAAACTCAAAATGTTTATGTTCGATGATTCTGGTATAAGGAGTCTCCCTGTCAGTATAATTAACAACGGCATTACCCTGAAAGTTATCACAATCAGGCATCTCCTCCTGTTCAAACCTGACACTTCGGTACTCCAGATATCCCAGACAATAATTAAAATATTCGTCAATCATCCCTGTATACAACACCTTGTTGTAGGAATTCCCCGACCTGTCACAAAACTCTGTATCCGCATCCGGTCGGTCAGTAAGTATAAATTCCCGGTATGACACGCCTGTTTTTACTTCAATACCTTCAAGAAGCTTTTCCACAATACCTGTATAGCCTCCGATTGGAATTCCCTGATACATATCATTAAAATAGTTATTGTCATAGGTAAAACGAAGCGGCAGTCTTTTGATGATAAACGCCGGCAATTCACGGCAGTCACGTCCCCACTGTTTCTCAGTGTAGCCTTTTACCAGCTTCTCATACACATCCCGCCCCGCAAGCGACAATGCCTGCTCTTCCAGATTCTTAGGCTCGTCAATATGTAACTCTTCTATCTGTCTGGCAATCTCCGCCTTAGCCTGCGCAGGAGTAACAACTCCCCACATTTTACTAAAAGTGTTCATATTAAAAGGCAGATTATATAACTCTTCGTGATACCTGGCAATTGGTGAATTAATGTAGTTGTTGAATTCTGCAAATTGGTTTACATAATCCCACATTTTCTTATCTGATGTATGAAATATATGGGCGCCGTATTTGTGTACGTTTATGCTCAGGAGCGATTCTGTATATATATTTCCTGCAATATGATCTCGCTTATCAATCACAAGAACATTTTTGCCCCTTCTTTTCATCTCGTAAGCAAATACGGCGCCAAATAAACCGGAACCAACGATTAAATAATCATACTTCATTTTAATACCTTTACTGCTTTTCCTCTAATCTACTGCCTGATACTTGTCTAACTGCGCATAGTCTTCCATAAGCTCTAATGCTTTCTTACGGCCTGTTTTGTTCAGTTTAACATAGTACTCCATTACTCTGTTCTCCAAAATCTTGCTTCCAAGCGGACTCTTCTTATCCAATGGAGTAAAATCAACAGGATTTAAACTCAATTTGTCGCAAATTTTGATGACTGTTCCATAGGCCATTCCTTCGATGCCGCGGTCCAGAGCTGTCACAAGTGTAGAATACGGAATTTCCATTTCGATTGCAAATTGTCTTACACTCTTGTACTGTGATAAGATCTCTGCTTTTAAAACTTCTGCTTTGGTCATAGGCAGTCCCTCCTTTTCTGTGCATGCCTTATCAAAATGAAGTCTGAAAACTAAAAGTTTTAATCCGGATACGACAATTAAAATTTATTTAGAGTGCTAGACTCCCATTTTGATATTTATTAATAGTGATACTATTACTCTAACATAAATATTGGAGAAAAGGAACCACCTATTATAGTGTTTTAACGAAATTTCGTAGATTTAACCAAAACATCAATAAATAATATACTTTTATTGTACAAAAAGCCTATAAATATGCCTTTTTTAACTTATAAACCCTCATAAATTATTTATTTGTTTATAACATCATTGATTTATATAAGTCTGTAAGTTATAATTACAATATTCATATTATGAAAATGGTTTTATGTAAGGTGATAAGATATATATGATTTACACAGAGTACAAAAAATTGACAATAATTAAATTAATGAATGAAATAGATAGCCTTTCATTTGATGAGCTTGCTAAAATATTGAAAGAACGCCCTGCTAATGTCGTATATTGTGAACTGGACGGGAAATTATATGGTATTATAAGTATGGGAGATGTCACCCGTGCTAATGACGAGGGTAGGAAAGTAGTAAATATAAATAGAAAATTTACATCAGTAAAGCTCAATGAATATATGAAAGTCAGGCAAATATTTAAAGAAAAACAAACAATAAATGCTATTCCCGTTATTGATGATAATGGAAGGTTATTAGGTAATTATATAAGATGGGATGATTTACTTGTACTGAAGTATCTAAATCTGTTGGATGAATATACTTATATTGCTGATTTTTTGAGGGGCAATAATATCGCGCTTGTTAAGCCAAATAATTTTTTTGATGAAAAACAAATCTATATGGAAAAATGGAAATCCAAACTTAACCAGATAGGAGTTTGTATAAAGGTTATTGATAGAATGAGTGTGGCACAATATATTGATAAGGTCAATCTGATACTTTTTACAGATGAAGATGAGCTCCGCGGAAGTTTCACACTTATTGAGAAAATATGTCATAAAAAACTTATATGGGATAAATTGTATACATATAAAGGCGTATGGAAAAAAGCAAGGAAAGAAGTAGAATGTAACACATTAGATAAGTGTTTAAAATACATGAGTGAAAAAGGAGTGCATATACTTGCCGTACAAATGAGAGATAATGGCAGTGAGTATTATAATAGACTTGTGCACAAAGACATACATCAAAAATTTATCGGTGAGGATTTCTCTAATTTAAATTGGCTGCCGTTATCATCAATGGAAGATTTCTTTGAGGAACTATATACAGAAGAATATGCAAATATAATTATAAGGTACCCATTTAAGATTGAGCGATTTAACGGGGTTAAAAGACTTAAAGATATATCTAGCAAATACCACAATGTAGAAAATGGAGAAAGATTAACTGTGGAAAGCCCCCCCCTCAAATCTGACAGAACAATCTACTTTTTTGGCCCCTGTGTTATTTTAGGCGCATTTGTTGAAGACAAGCACACTATCGAAAGTTTTTTACAGATCAAATGCAACAACGAGGGAAACAGCTGTAAAGTGGTTAACCTAGGCTGTTGGGATACTCAGGTAGGCACAGTACAGAGAATACTTTCAACTCCCATTAAAGAAAATGACATTGTTGTTATGTGGCTCGAAAATAGGGAAATTCAATGCACAGACAACCTAAATCTTACAAATGCACTGGAAAAGAATAGTACCCCCGCAAAATGGTTTATCGATCAGTTAGAACATTGCAACTATAAAGTCAATGAGATATATGCAAATGCAATATACGAGGCGATAATGTCAATCTTTAAAATGCCCAATTTATCCAGGAATCTGATTGATCTAGGAAATCAAAATATTTATGACACATATTTTAATTGTTATTTCAATAATTTCAATTCTAACTTATACGACAAAATAGGTTCAATTGTTATGAACTGCAATCCATTCACTATTGGTCATCGCTATCTGATAGAAGAGTCACTAAAGTATGTAGATTTTTTGATTATATTTGTTGTAGAAGAAAATATGTCTATTTTTACATTTGATGAGCGTTTTGTGCTTGTCAAAGCGGGAGTATCAGACTTGCAAAATGTTATGGTCGTACCAAGCGGAGAGTTTATTTTGTCACAAGAAACATTTCCTGAATATTTTATAAAGGTTGAAGACAAGGATCTTATTAAAAATGTGGAGCATGATATTACTTTGTTTGCAGAACAGATTGCTCCACGGCTAAACATTACGTATCGTTTTGTAGGACAAGAACCGCAAGATACCGTAACAAACGAGTATAATCAAGCAATGAAGCGGATTTTACCACAAAAAGGAATAAATATTATCGAGATACCAAGAAAGGAAAATGATAATGGAATTATAAGTGCTTCGTTTGTCAGAAAATGCTTGGAAGATGATAATCGCACAGACCTCAAAGAGCTGATACCCAAATCCACATGGGACCTTTTATTTGGGTCATAATACTTATCATTTTGGCAGGCTAGACAGTGTCTATATCAGATGACTTGCTGTCATAAGCTTCTTTCATATACCATAGAAAGGCTTGATTATTTATGTTACCTATTACAGTTTGTATGATTGCTAAAAATGAAGATATCCACATTGAAGAATGTTTAAAGAGACTTCGTCCCTGCAAATTTGAAATCGTTGTAGTCGATACCGGTTCTGTTGACAGGACTGTGGAGACCGCCAGAAAGTATACCGACAAGGTCTATCACTTTGACTGGTGCCATGATTTCAGTGCAGCCAGAAACTATTCCATAGAAAAGGCATCCAATGACTGGGTTTTAATCATTGACTGTGACGAATATCTTGAAAACATCAACCTTATTGGTATTGAAACTATATTAAAAGATAATATAAAATCAGTAGGCATGATTGTACGCAACAACCCTTACATCATTCAGGGTGTACGCTCCATTATGACAGAACGCATCGGCAGACTTTTTAACCGCCGCTACTGTCACTATGAAGGCAGTATCCACGAGCAGGTAACCACGCTGGACGGTCATGAACCGGAAACCTTTTCGATTCCGCTAACTTTCTATCACGAAGGCTATGTATCCGAATCCGATAAACGTATGCGTGCCACCCGTAATCTGGAGATGCTGCTTCGTGATCTGGAATTAAAAGGTGCCAATCCTTATATATACTATCAACTTGGGCAGAATTATATTTCATTATATGACCTGGAAAAAGCAGCTAACTATTTCAAGCTCGGACTGGAACTAAACGCTGACCCGAGCTACGCCTTTGTGCAGAGCATGACCGAAACCTACGGATACTGCCTGGTTGAGCTTGCCAAATATGACGCTGCCCTTGCCTTACAGGAAAAATATGAGTTATTTTCCAACCGTGCCGATTTTGTCTATCTTATGGGTATAATTTATCTGAAAAAGAATATGCTTGAAGATGCGCTCAGAGAATTTACCAGAGCCACTACCCTTACAACCTATTCCCGCAAAGGCGTAAACAGCTACCGCGCTTATTATAACATAGGCTCGATATATGAAATGATGGGGCAGAAAGATAAGGCTAAAGAGTATTATTTAAAATGCGGTGACTTTAATAACGCCGCCAGGAGAGTAAAAGAATTATGACAGGACTCCCTATTTCCGTATGCATAATTGCAAAAAATGAAGAAAAGCATATAGAAAAATGCCTAAAGAGGCTAAAACTCTACCATTATGAGATAGTTTTGGCGGATACCGGCTCTACAGACGCAACCGTGGAAATTGCTTCAAAGTATACCGACAAAATATATCACTTTGACTGGATAAACGATTTTGGCGCAGCCAGGAACTTTGCTATCTCAAAGGCTTCCAATGACTGGATTCTGAGCATAGACTGTGATGAGTATATTGAGACTATTGACGAAGAGCTGCTTTCTACTCTGATGCAGCAAAAACCTGATGCAGCCGGACAAATCCTAATCCGCAACCGCTTTACTCAAGGCGGGCAATCCTCTATTGAAAATATACGCGTCAGCCGCTTTTTTAACAGAAAGTATTTTCACTTTGTGGGAGCGATACATGAACAGATTGAATATATAGATGCAACCTCTGATATTCAGGAAATTCAGGATTCTTCCTATTGTCCCAAACATGTGTATCCGGCTCCGATTACTGTTCTCCATGTCGGATACGACGGTTCTGAGGATGAAATGCGCATAAAATGTCTGCGTAATATTGAATTGCTTGAAAAAGAGCTTGAAAACAACGGCCCTGATTCATACATCTATTACCAGCTGGGTCAAAGCTGTATGAGGCTTAAAAATTATTCCGAAGCCTATAAATGGTTTGATCTGGGTCTTTCTATGGATGTTGACCCGAGCCAGACCTATGTTCAGACTATGGTTGAATCTTATGGATACTGTCTGTTAGAACTTAAGATGAATGAAGAGGCGTTGCAGCTTCTGAATATTTATGATGATTTTGCTGTCAGGGCGGATTTTGTATTTCTTATTGGGTTTATTTATATGAACAACGGGTTGTTTGACGAGGCTGTTGGAGAGTTTGAAAAAGCCACTACTATGAAGCAGTTTGCGGTAGAGGGGATTAATAGCTACAGGGCTAATTATAATATCGGAGTTATATACGAATGCACCAGGCATCTTGAGGAAGCGCGGGAGTATTATAGGAAATGCGGAAATTTCGAGCCGGCGTTGGAGCGGCTGAAGGAGATAGGGTAAGCAATTCGGGAAGACGGATGAGAGGGCATATATTACTCTGTCAGGCACGCTTGCGCTCCGACTCCGGCGTAACGGTACTAAGCTCGAAAATACCTCGCTAAGTACCGACGCCTGCATAGGGCCT
>JAFLTH010000042.1 GCA_022510525.1 Lachnospiraceae bacterium
CCTGAGTGTATGCTTGTCTATGACCGTTTTTCTTATGATAGCCGGTTTTTCTCTTATACTTGTAAACGATAACTTTACGAGCGCGTCCCTGATCCATAACGGTTCCGGTTACGGTTGCGCCTGCAACATCACCTGCTACCTTCAGCTCTTTGTCACTGATTGCTAATACCTGGTCAAAAGTAACAGCAGCTCCTACTTCGGCGTCAAGTTTTTCAATCTTGATAACGTCGCCTTCGGAAACTTTGTACTGTTTTCCGCCTGTTGCAATAATTGCGTACATATGGCACCTCCTATTCTTATGAACTTACGTTCATAATTACTCGCCAGTTTCGGTGATATCTATAATAGATATACTTATACCTTGCTGTGCGGCATACTCAAATATTTTATAATCTTTTCCATGGTTTGTCAAGAGTTAAAATTACACATCAAAAGCTTTTAGCCTTGATCTTAAATTTGGCCGTTACGGTTCCGCCATACTTACCTAAACCTTTGATGGTTACGCTGGCAGTTCCTTTCTTTATGTTATTCTTGTAACTGCCCTCTACGATTTCATATTGATCAGAATTAAGTTCCTCGCCCTTTACCTTGACAGAAGTGATCTGACTCTTATTCAGAGTGATTGCTTTGCCTGTGTAGTCCTGATCGGGAATGGTTATCTTAGCTCCAGAGATGCTTGCTTCCGTGATTCTGTATTCCCCGGTGCAGATACCTGTATAGTTTGCAGGCTTTTTATCAGTTGACTCGACTGCATAGGCAAACACCATAATCTCCGTTCCTACAGGAATTATATCGTCTTTGGTAACTTCTTGGAGCGTTACGGTACCTGATGTGGATTCAGGTTTATAATAATATTCAAGCTCTTTTTTATAATCTGTTCCTGCCTTTAGAACCTTTCCGTCAACATCTGTTATTGTCACTTTGGTCGAATATATATTCTTCTTGTTCTGGTAGGTTTTATCCTGCGCAGTAAGAGTCATATTATTTAAATTCTGTGCAGTTATAGTATAGTTAAGAGTTCCTGTGTAGGTTCCCGTAAAATTACCTTTACCCTTGACTATTACTGTTGGCAGTTTTGTTGTACTTTCAGTGGTTACGGCATTGTTGTTCTTGTAGGTAAGAGTATAGTCTGTACCTTCAACCAGCGTCTGTGTTGTGTTGTCATTTTTAAAGAAAATAACCCTAAGATTCGGTTTTGCACCACCCTTTGCATATGGTACGGAGTTGGAGTTATTCTCAAATGTTGCTATAAATGGCCCTCCTTCATTCTTCGCCACATCATACGCCTTAATCTTGAAAGTCTTTTTCACAGTTCCCGTATATGCGCCCAAACCGGTGATTAGTGCAGTTGCAGTACCTGCATTCAGATTATTCTGAAATTCTACATTATAGTCGGTTCCGGGTGTCAAAGGCTGCTCCTGACCGTTTACAGATAATGTCAGAGTAGGTTCAATGGTCCCACCGTTATATGTAAATGTCTGACCGCTCAAGCCGTTAACCTTCGCCTTGCTAATAGGAGTACCTGTAATCTTAAATGATACCCTCTTAGTTCCGCTGTAACCGCCATCTACCTTGCCTGTGATGATAACATATGCGGTTCCGATCTCGGTATTATTACTGTAACTTAATGTGTAATGCTCATTTACAGTCAGCGTATCTTTGCCGTTTTTTACAGTAATTGCCGGGATTATTGCATTGCCGTTGTATGGCTGGTTAGGTATCTTTGATACGGATACTTTACTCATAAGCTTAAGATTAGCTGTATCTATGACAGAAAGATTAATCGTACGTGTTCCGGTGAAGTTTCCTGTACCGGTTAATTTAATTGTGTATTCTGCCGCATCTTTTACTGAATCTACCTTCTGTTCCATACTGTCATAATATTCAACGGTGTAATCGGTTTTATTCTTAAGTTTCTTTCCGTTCCAGAGCAGTTCCGGTACGGGTTTTTGCTCTTTTTTGTTATAGGCAATCGACATATCGTCTGCCTCAAATACATTTGCGTTGTCAGAAACATTATTCTCACTGATATCAAGAGGTAATATGCTGAAGTTTACCACTTCTTTTCCTGAATAATTTCCTTTTCCGGTCACCGTGATGGACGGAGCTTTGGTCATATCCGAATTTTTAGCCGTTTCAAATACTTTCGTATTGTTCTTATAAGCTACCGTATAATCAGTCTTTTCATGTAAGAGGGTCTTATGATTGTAGACTCTGATCTCAGGTTTGATGGCGCTGCCGGTATAGTCATAGCCTGATGCAGATATGCCGGCAATCCATAGTCCCTCAGGTATGCCGGTTGCAGGGATATCTCCTGTAATGACATCACCGTTTCCTGTTTCGTCTCCGCCACCGGTATTACCTCCTGTATTACCTCCATCGTCGTCTGCGCCTTTGAAAATAAAACTATCCTCATATACTTTCTCCAGCTCGTTAATTGATGCTTCATATGTATGACTTAATCCTACTTTATATTTATATTTCGTATCTTTTCTTAATTGTGAACCATTATAAGAAACGATATTGAATTTTGATGAAGCTTCTCCCTTCCAGGATTTATATCCGTGTTCTCCTCCTACCAGCTCCCATACGTCCGAGCCGTCTCCATTATCTTCACTTATATAACAATAGATAAATCCTTCCGTATATGGAGTAACGCCTGTTATTGAATAATTCAATTCTACCGAATAAGCGCTTTGTGAAATACTTGTTGTGAATGCTCTTTCATCAGGCAACGTTGTAAACGTAAAATTGCCGTATTCCACACTATTAATACTACTGCCGTTCCGCACGGAAACTACATATTCAGTTTCAGGCTCCAATCCGTCAAATGCAGTTGTATCACTATAACCATTCTCTGCTGATAAATCTACGGAGTAATTAAATGTTCCACGATAAACTTGACTGTTCGATTCTCTGATATGGGCATATAACCGAAGAGTTTCAAAGTTATCATAATTACTTATATCAGTATCTAATGTTACTCTTAATTCCTGTGCACGGTAACTGCCTTGTGTTGTTTCAACCTTAACTGCCTTTTCAGCAGTAGTTATGGAATCATATAAAGTATATATTGCACGATCAGTATAATCAGGCGCCTCCTTATCATATAGTTCCCATATCAGATCATATTCAGTATCAGGGTCCAGCAGCTGTGGATATTGTGCCTTTGCCGTTGCTATTTCGATTTCCATTTCAGTTTGGTTCTCATCTTCAGGGCTAAATTTAAAGTCCCCTAAATTCAGAGTCTTTCCGGTATCGGCATTAATACAGGACAAATTTAAAGAATAATTATCCGCTAATGTTACGCCTTCACCTATACTTTTCACTTTAAATTTGCGCACAAAGTCAAAAGCATTAATCGTATCTTCGCCTATCTTTTCTAACTCCACATTGGTAGTACCGGTGGTAATGGTATGATCAGCTTCCTTTCTCACACCGCCGACCAGTGTAACAAACTCATATTCTAATCCTAATTTCAAATCGGAAACAGAACTTTCTGCTTCCGGATCCCTTCCATTAAGGATGCAAAATCCGTTTCCTCTATGATACTGCTTACTGTCTATAGGCTTATAATATATGTATTGATAAATAGAATCCGGAAAATAACCTTCTTCAATACCATTTATCTTTACCCTGTAATCAACTTTGGTTGGATTCTCAGGGTCAGGAGTCAATTCAAATTCAATGTCATCTGCATCAAAGTCATATACACTAATGTCTTTCGGAAGCGGCACATATAAATCCTTTATTACTTTGGGCATAGCATATTTAACACCATAGTAATCATTGAAATCATCTGAAAATTCAATCCACACAGTAAAATCATATGTCCTATCGACCTCAAGCGGCATCACATAAAGAAAATTTTCAAGTACTATCGTAAAACTTTTGGCATTATTATCATCTATTTCTACATTATCATCAGTTAAATAATACGAGTGATAACTGCTATTAGTTAACCCAAATGAATCCGTATATTCATAGTATAATCTGGCCTGAGCAGAGTTTCCCGTATATCCTGAAACTTCTGCTGTTATTATAAGCGTATCATCTGCAGTATCATAATGCTTCAATCCAACTGTATATTCCACATCGGTGATCAAAGAAGTGGTACGTGCATATTGGGTAGCATACATCGTATATCCGAAATAATCAGTAAACCTGAAGAAATATTCCGTGTCGGGGCTCAAATCGTTTATAGTAAACATTTTATTTGCGCCAATATATACATAGGTTTTCGTTTCTTCTACAGGTCCATCAGAAACCTCTCCATAGCTACAATAAAGCTCTTTTATTGACTCCATTACAAAGGTAACACCGGTTTCCGCAGGAATAATATCATATATCACTACTGATTCAGCATTTATGTTGGCAGTAAATTGAATGCCCGGATCAAATATTGCCAATATATCATCATTATTATCCAGCATAACAAAATGCAGATTATATTCTTCTCCGCTTATTGTATTTAACCTTGTGCTCGCCTTATAATTATCACTTTCAGATAAATATGCATAATCATATGAATATATCCAACTGTCAGAAGTATCTTCAGCATATGCTACCAAACGGTATGCTTCAGCAAGTTGAGCATTATCTTTCGCTTCCATAGAGACAGAGATATAGCAAGATGAAGGTCCGTTTTTGGGCAGTATAGATAATGTATAGTCTGTCGTATCAAAGACATAGCTGCCATCGTCTTTATTATCAGCATCATTATATGATGTAAGCTTCTGAACATCCAAATCAACCTCTACATCACCTGCTGTATCTGTATATGCCAAAATATATACGGTTTCTTCCGCATCCATATAATTTGTATGCAGGTTCTTATAGCCATCAATAAAACGAATCATCTCGCCGTCGTAACTGTCAAATAATTCAATTGCATAAGAAGTACCGCTGACAGGTGTAATATGAAAATTATAGTAACCGGCTTCAGGCGCTTTAAATGAATACCAATTATATACATCTTCATAATAGTCACCATAATCATCACTACCGGGATTATAGACAGGTTCAGGCAGAGTTAATCTATTTGTTTCACCATACTTTAACTCACCTTCATCATTCATTATATTAAATGCTTCTTCAGCTGCTTCATCTACAAGAGAGTCATTCTCAGTCTGTTCTTCTGATGCAGTATCCTCATCGATATCCGCCTCGGATTTTTCTGAATCTGTATTTTCTCCTTCAGCGGTTTCTCCGGAGTTATTATCTCCTGAATCAGAATCGGTATCGTTTTCATTGTCTGGAGTATCGCTGTTATTCTCATCGTCAGTGTTATCTGCTTTAACAGAATCATCTCCAACAGTATCAGATGCTGTACTGTCTTCACCATCTATATCAGCATCATCCTGCACCAAGTCTTCATCTGAAGGACCTGCCTCCTCCGGTGGTGTGGTTTCTTCGACCACATTATCAAATTCGTCCGCTGTTTCTTCCTGAACAGATACTGCTGTGCTCTCAAAGTTAGTTCCGGCACCCAACTCAGCCGCATTGACAGGTATACTGCCAAATAACATGCTGACACTAAGTAATACCGCTAATAGTCTGCTTTTCATAATATTTTTCCTCTCTCTTGAATGAATATATTTTTTAATAACATTATTAATGGCGGGAAATTCTTCCCGCCTACGGTGGTCCAAAGAGCTTTCACCCAGACAAAAACTGTAATGTATTAAAATTTTTATACAATTCAGATAATAACAGATTTATTAAATTGTTGCAAGTTCTATATTTTATCTGTCATTATTATTCTAAAAGTTTAACAGCCTCCACCAGATATGCATAAGCTTCTAATTTTAATTTTTTTATGTATGCCAAATTTTTATATCTCGACTTTCCTATACTATCTTTTATATATTCTTCCGGTTTATCAATTCTTACAAATGTTTGATTTTTTAATATACAAGCAGCCATATACATTACACTGCATGCCTGAATTGCTGCTAATTCACCGGAATAACCACCTCTGTATATGTGAGTTCTAAGGCTTTTAATTCCTTCCATCAGCTTTCTATATTCTTCAGATCGGTTATTTCCTCTGGAAACTATGCATGCAGCAGTTTCTATGGTATCTAGCAAAGCATCTTCAACACTACATTCATTGCCTCTATATGCAATCTCTGATTTGACCGTATTTATGTATGATTCATAAATATCCTGAAAATTTTCACATTCCTCTATTAAAGTGGCTATATCAAATAACTGCTTAATAATTTCCATTTCTTTATTAACATCAAATGGGATACCTGTCGTATGAGGTGCAAACGCTGTTAGTTTATCCCCTAAGATACAGTCTATACTTGGAATAGCCACCTGCATATAAGGTTCCTTAGTTAATAAAATCTCACTTTTTATATCCTTTTTTATTAATTTATTATAGTGATTATTTTCAAAAAGTACGTCTAAAAGTATATAAAATTGCTTCTTATTAACCGGAGAGTCATAATAAAACTTAAAATGTCTTTTTTCGATTTGGTTTATTCCGATTCTGGTCTGTTCTTCTACTTCTTTGAAAGGAAATATTTGGGCTGCTTCCCGAATATAATGCGAAATATCAGTTTTAGGTTCCACAATAATATCAATATCTGTAGATAAGCGTCTTGGTGTTTTTAGGAGTAACATAAGACATGTTCCGCCTTTAAATATAAACGGCATATTTACCCTGACGAGAGATTCCAACAATCCAAAAGCGTAGATTGTACGCTCTAAAATTGCGGGGTCACTATTAATATGTTCCCTTAAAGTATTAATATGATTTATCTCAAAAGTTTCCTGCATTAACATATGTTAAGCTCCTTTAGTCACTTCTACACCTGCTTCTTCTGTTAAAAAACGACTAATTTCTTCTTTTTTATTTCTTCTATCCGCATATCTAAACAGCTTAGTCTGGTCAATATAATATTTATTAAACATATCATGTATTGCTCTTGCATATTCTCCTATATGCACCATACTTCTAAGATTTTTATTTGCAAACAAATCTACTATTACCTTTTCCAACGGTGTATTGTAGCATTCCGGTTTGCCTTTAGGAGCTTCTGAGACCAATCTGTCTACAATTATAGTATTCTGTCCTCCATACCTGTATAATTCTTTTTCATTTGGTCTAATAAGTATATTCCCCAAATACTCTTCACTAAGTTCTGTATATACAAATTCACATCCCAACCGTTCCACTTCAATAAAAATCTTGTTTTGGGCTATCTGATGATTCCAAAATTCATTCAACCATCTAATTTCCCACACACGATAATCCAAAAGAGGATATTTTTGCTGCATCTTTTCAATTATTATCTGTGCTTCTTCAGAGTATTGATTTTTATATATTTCTTTACATGTTTTTAAATTCTTTTTTTGATATTGATTTCTTCCAACTCTTACTATAACTTCATCATTTAATAATTTCTCCAATAGATTACGGAGTAAAGTTTCTTTGAATTCCGGATTGATTTTCTTAGTTATTTCAATTAATTCCTGCCTATTAATAGTCTTTTTTTCCGGCATTTCCTCTGTTATCACTTTTTCTACTTTTATATAATCCATATACACCACCTCAACCATATTGTCACTTTTTTATTATTTTGCCGATTTGGTTATATATAATTTAACATACTTTTTTGATTATTTCAACACGTAAAATTATATTTATAACAAGAAAAAGCCTGTTTTAACACTTTATTATTAACTTTAAATAAAGAGTAAACAGGCTTTATCTTATTTTTATTAGTAGTAGTATCTTCTTATTTAGTAACACTTGTTATTTATTGTTTTTCTCTCTTTCTCGCAAAATACAGACAGCCCACAACTATAAAAGCTACCCCGATAAAAAGATTTGACACCCTCATATTATAGAAACCATCCAGAACGGTAACAACCCCTGCCAATAAAAAGAATATTCCTATTAAAATATGCATTATTCTTATATTCATACTTATCCTCCCATTGAACATTAAGTTTACATAATAAATTTATTTGATAAAAATCATAAACTTAAAGATAACTCTTATGCCATAAACTTATTATGTCAACACTATTGTATCATACGGAGAATAAATCTGAACTATCAATATTTACCACTTAATACTTACCATTAATAAAGAAATACGCCGCCATCTGAGCCCTTGAACTGAACTCTTCCGTCTCAAGCAGTTCCTTAACTTCTTCTTTATTATAAAACTTAGCCTCAATCATCTCGTTTTCCGAAGAGTGGTCCTCAAAGCCCCCCTCTACCTCTACAAAGGCAATCTGAGTCTTTATGTCCGAAATCGCAACCGCAGAATATGAGGGTCTTAGAATCTGTATTATCCTTTTAACCTTAAGTCCGGTTTCCTCATACAACTCACGCTCAATACATTCCTCAAGGGATTCGCCCTCTTCTATCATACCTGCACAAAGGTTATAAATATAATTATTAACCCCCATTCTAAATTCCTTGAGAAGCATAAGTTTATCTTCATAATAAGCCACAATAGAAACTCCGCTCACAACATTTCCAAGCGCCTTTTCATCTTCTATCTCATGCCTACTGACAATCTCATATACTTTCTCATTACCCTTTTTATTAAGGTAGGTTAGTTCATAATTCTTTAAATACTTACCATCCCGCACCTTTTTAAGTCCTAACAGCTTCATAAATAACACCTGATTTCTTTATCCTTTTAATTGCTCTGCAAATGATTTATCCCTCTTTTTCCTGGTAATCTCCATAAGTCCAAGTCCGGTTATATCAACCACATTAGCAGGAACCACATCCTTTTTTAAGAGTTCCTTCATCCGCAGCATAAGCTGCTCCTCATGTTCCTTTTCAGACATATTGATAAAGTCCACCAGAATCATTCCTGCAAGATTTCTTGCACGTAGTTGAAGGGCAATTTCCTCGGCAGCTTCAAGATTTATCTTAAAATATGTTTCTTCCGGCGCTTTTCGTGATTCATATTTGCCGGTGTTCACATCTATTGCAATAAGCGCCTCAGTCTGTTCTATTATCAGGTATGCGCCGGATTTAAGCCATACTTTTTTAGCTGTCAATTCACTGATTTTGGTCTCTATAGAGTATAACTTATATAAAGGAAGCAGTTCATCCTCATAAAATCTTATTTTACAGTCTTTAAGTGTAGAATTGGAATTTGCAAGAAAAGCATCATATATTTCTTTCTCATCTGTAATGATTTCGTCATATTCATAACGGTAGCTATTTTTTACAAATGTAATATATTCAGGCTCAGGTTGGTGAAGGCAGCTGAAACAGGTCCGCTTATTACCTATATCCAATATGCGCTCCATTTCTTTTGCCAGCTCCTCTGCTTCGTTAATTACTTGAGAAACATCCCCCGCCTCCTCTGCATTGGTGCGGATGATCATATTGAATTTTTCTGTGATTTTCTTAAGTTCATCCTGATTTTTATATAAGTGGCTATGCTTAGTACCAAGCTTAGATGAAATCTTAATCTTACCGTCCGTCTGACTCTGTCTGTGCTCTATTACTATGTATGAACCTGTAAGGGAGAGGCAGGTTGAAAGTCCCGCAAGTTTAGCTTTGACAGGTTCTTTTACCAACTGCACAAGCAGCTCATCCCCCGCCTTAATCGTGCCGTCGGGAATCCTGTTTGTCAGCACTGCGTCCTTTGCCTCTTTAAGCGGTAAAAAGGCGGTCTCACCCTTTTGTATCTCAACAAATGCGGCACTGATATTATGAGATACAGTCTGCACTTTTCCAACATAAATGCTGCCTACCATGGATAAATTATCGGGTTTAGAACAAATCTGAATTGAAAGTATCCTATTATTATTAATCAGAATCGAAAAAATCCGGCCATTCAATTTTAGAATAAGGATTTTACCCTTTTCATTTTCAGTCATGACCGACCTCCTCCAGCGGAATAAGCTTCTCGTTGCCGTCTTTATCAATAACACCTGTATATGTTTCAAGTCTTGTGATCCGGGATGAATACGGCGGCAATTCAATATTACAATAATTACAAAAGGCATCAAGCACCATTGATGGCTTGATATTTCCGCTGCTGCTGGCATTTACGAGCATATATATTACGGAACTGTCGTCCTTGCTTTTGATTACAGAATTATTGTTTCGGAGATTAATATCTTGCAGTCTGCCCGTTTTAAGTTCGTATATACCGGGTTTCAAATCTACCTCAAGCTCGCTTTTTTTAGTCTTCTTAATAACGTTAATATGCTCCTGTGCATAAAAATCCGCCAGTTTTACTTCCATATTTTCTATCGGAAATTTAATAACACCTGTAATTGCGCTGTCACTTTCTCCATTACCGTTATAATCAGGATTATATTCAATTACATAACCCGCTACAGCCACACTTGCCATTGCATTTTTACATGAATCCGGAAGTATCTTTACTGACAATATTTCAATCCCATCCACCGATACCGCATTCAGTGCATCCTTCATATCTCTGGTCGAGGTCATAGAATTAACCTCAATATCAAGATACTCCCCAAAGCTCTCCATACCAACCCCCAGAGGAGCCGCAAATGACATAATCTGGTGCGGACTA
Organism: Lachnospiraceae bacterium; assembly: GCA_022510525.1. GTDB lineage: Bacteria > Bacillota > Clostridia > Lachnospirales > Lachnospiraceae > UBA3282. The sequence goes on from JAFLTH010000042.1 coordinate 10,542, forward strand.
AAGCCTTCGGAATACTTAATATCGATTCCGGCTCTGCGAATTGCCTTCTGGAAAAATCTCATAACATCCAGATGCCCTATATATTTAATAGCTCCGTATTTTGCGAACTTAATCCTGATTTTCACTATCTTCTTAATGACTCCTATATTAATAATTCTTATAATATTCTAAAACTACATCTATATGATTTATGGCAATTAAATAACCATTGCTATTCAAAGCACACTCCGCATCCGAAACGATTTGCTCCACAGCCCTGACACTGAGTACGGCAATTAGGTGAAGTAGCGCCGCTCATTGACTTTTTCCATTCCCTTAGCAGAAACTCCTTTGTAATCCCGCAATCTATAAAATCCCATGGGAAAATCTCATCCTCCGCCCTCTCACGGATCGTGTAAAAGTCCATATCAACACCACTGTCTTCAAAGCAGGACATCCAGACATCATTATGAAAGCACTCGCTCCAAGAATCAAAGATGCAGCCGCGCTCATATGCCTTCAAAATCACTTTTGCAAGTTTTCTGTCACCTCTTGCAAGAATTCCTTCGAGGACACTTAAGTCCGCTTCATGCCAGTTATACTTGATACTTTTCTGATTAAGCTGCGACATTATGCCCTTTCTGGTTTGATATGCCTTCTCGATAAATTCTTCCTTAGTACACATTCTTGCCCATTGAAACGGCGTAAATGGCTTAGGAATAAAGAAAGATGTACTTGTAACAATCTGCACCTTACCGTTCACACGCCTTTCCTTCGGTACAGTGTCAAAAAAAACAGTCGCTATTTTATTGGACAAATCTCCTATACCGAGAATATCCTCCTCAGTCTCCGTTGGCAGACCCAACATAAAATAAAGCTTAACCCTTGTCCACCCGCTTTCAAAAGCAAGCGCCGCACCATTCAAAATATCTTCTTCTGTCAAGCCTTTATTTATAACATCTCTAAGCCTCTGGCTGCCCGCTTCCGGCGCAAAGGTAAGGCTGCTTTTCTTAACATCCTGCACTTTGGCCATTACGTCCAATGAAAAGGCATCTATACGTAGTGACGGCAGGGAAATATTTACATAATGCCTGTTACAGTCACTGATCATAAAATCCAGCAGGTCATTTAAACCTGAATAATCGCTGGAACTTAATGAACTTAAGGAAATCTCATCATAACCGGTGTTATTTAATAACTCCATTGTATACTTTTTGAGTACTTCAACATCTCTCTCCCTAACCGGACGATAAAGCTGTCCTGCCTGGCAGAAACGGCAGCACCTTATGCAGCCACGCTGTATTTCCAGAACAACCCTGTCCTGAGTAACCTGTATAAAAGGTACAACCGGTTTAGTTGGGTAATATGTATCGGATACATCCGTCACGATCTCCTTTACAATCGTATCGGGAGCCTTGTTATGGAGTTTTTTACGCGCCTTTATAGTACCATCGGGCTTATATTCCTCTTCATAAAATTGAGGCACATAAATTCCCGGTATCTGCGAGGCTTTCTTAAGAAAATCCGTGCGACTACCGCCTTTTTGCTTATTTTCCTTATAAGCATCCAAGAGGTTTCGGTATTGTGTCTCTCCCTCTCCGATATAGAATAAATCAAAGAATTCCGCAATCGGCTCAGGGTTATAGCTGCAGGGACCCCCACCAATCACAATGGGATCATCCTCTACCCTATCCTTTGCATATAACGGAATCTGCGATAAATCCAGTATCTGTAATATGTTCGTATAACACATTTCATATTGTAGGGTTATTCCAAGAAAATCCATATTTTTGACCGCTTCCTGAGATTCTAGCGCAAATAATGGAATATTACGCTCACGCATAACCTTGTCCAAATCCGTCCAGGGAGAATACACCCTCTCACACCAGACGTCATCCCATGAATTAAACATAGAATACAGTATCTGGATTCCAAGGTGCGACATGCCAATCTCGTAAATATCCGGAAAACACATACAGAAGCGGATATCCACCTCTTCCTTGTCTTTCATAACCGAATTAACTTCATTTCCTATGTAACGCGCAGGCTTTTCCACCTGCATCAGGATTTCATTAGATAACGCTAGTTTTCTTTCCATAGATGGATAAATTCCTCTTCTTTATTCTATAGCCTGATTTTCTGCTTCAATATATTCTTTAATCTGAATTTGGGCAGCTTCAACGGCATCAATATAAATATCATACACCTCATCCCATGAAGAATAAGACGGATCATTCCTGTGGTCCGGCAAATTATAATTGTCTGAAAGAAGGCCTGCAAGATAATCTGTATATTTATCGGCACCTATTACATTAACGTGATTTTCGTCATGAAAATCCAGTTTGTAGTCCAGCCCCATCTCATCAACATATTTGTGTCCGTCAAAAAACGGAAAACCATACTCTTTTGCTATCTCATCCATCTTATTAAGGATCATAGCCTCCTTTTTGTCCATAACATAGGGTGATGCCGTTAAAAACAGATTGATTTCTTTTTCACTGCAATATTCCAGAATATCCCTGTATATTTTCTCCTGTTCCTCATTTAAATCCTCAGTATCTTCAGGTACAATCTCAGGCTCAGTATAAAAAGTATGCTTCTTTTCAATATAAAAACCTTTATAAAAGTCGTCGGTATCAATGGGTTCATTAATCCTGTTATCAATCAGCTGCCAATTCATATTGTCGGCAAGTGCCTCGTGATTGTCATGATACTGTATTAAATCTATATAAGCCGTTATCGCATCCTCTAATGGTATATCATGTAAATCACAGAAATATTTTATAGTTTTAAGACGATCAAAATTCAAATCCCAGGAATCAACCACACTACGTACTGCTATACCTATTTTATTATCCGCATAATCCGGAAGCAATTTCCGTACATCCAAAACTATGACTGCAGGATCCTGATTTCTTTTAATATCTTCAATTGCTGAAATAGTTGATTCACTTGCCATGTGGGAAACAGAATAATTGTAAGAAGTAAAGCCGTATTTATTCCACGCATACATACAATCCCAATACATAAACACATTACTTCCGCCAATACAAATAACATCTATACTGTCTTCTTTTTCATAATACAGGCCGAGCACATTTAAGCGTCCGCTTCTGTTAGTATTTCTGAATAAATATGTACAATGTACATACACTTCCAAAATAAGAAGCATAAATACAAGAAACGATATCAAGTTCTTCAAACTCTGTTTACCAATCTTCATTAAAATCCCTCATAGATGAATGTTGCCGCATCATAACCCGGACCGTATAAGCCATATATCAGCACAATCACAAAAAGAGCAATCCATACAATCCATCTGAATACTAAAAGTTGACCACACATCCAGTTTCTTGCATAACCGTATTTACTCCTTAAATATGCAACTACAAACATCATTAATACGCCAAAAATAATTAGATTTATATCACCCATTGTTACATTTAAATTTGTAACACTCCCATCAAAGAATATCCATGGATTCAAATTTGTCAATGACTGAAATAAAAACATAAATCTTTTTAACGCATCTCTCAATGAATCTGCTGCAAAGAAAAGAGCAGCAACAGAAAAAATAACATATGTTCTTATACTTTGAAAAAGATGCCAGCTAAAGCACCCTACGTCAATTTCTAATTTTTCTATTAATTTTTGCGATATAGGAGAAAAAAATTCTCCGGCAACCAAAACCAGCCAATACCAAATACTTACACCTATTATATGTCGTATTGAACCATGCCAAATTCCAATCAAACACCACAAAATACCCATTCCCACAGACCAAGGGATGAGTTTGGCTATACGCTTAGGAAAATGTTTCCTGGCCCACTTACCGATAGCTTGAATAAACCTGCTTTTTAAAAGCGGGTAATAAAAATAATCTCTCGCCCAGGCACCTAATGTAATATGCCATCTCTGCCAGAATTCCTGACTGTTCCTGGCAAGAAACGGATTATCAAAATTCTCTGCCAAATGTATATCAAAAAGTTGTGCTGCGCCAAGTACTATATCTACACAGCCTGAAAAATCAGTATATATTTGCAAAGGATATAAAAACAGAGCTATCCATGGCCAGAAACCGCCATAAATGTCTGAATTGTTCCATATGCCGGTGATAATGATCGCCGTACGGTCCGATATGACCAGCTTCTTAAATAATCCCCACAAAATACGCTGAGAAGCAAAACAGAGGTTCTTATAAGAAAAGGAGTGTCTGTCATACAAAGATTCCAACTGCGAATATCTGCTTATCGGCCCGACTGTTAACTGCGGAAAGAAAGAGACAAACAAAAATAACTTAAGAAAGTTACGCTGTGGTTCTATATTTTCCCAATAACAGTCCATTATGTATCCGATAGCCTGCGCAGTATAATATCCCATTCCCAAGGCACCTGCAAAAGGCAGCGGTGACAGTACCGGAAACACCGGAACAAGTCTGTGCAGTACAATAGACGAAACTATCCAGAAAGCACTTCCTTTTAACAGGAACCAAAGAAGGGCATTTAAAATAACAGATGTTATGGCAACTACTGTTATTAATTTGTCGGCATTTTCAGTATTATTTATTTTAACTTTATGAATAAGTATGCCTGAAATGTATGATATTACTGCAGAAATAAGCAAAAATATTATCGTATAATCCTGTGCCGCAAAATGGTAGAATGTAATACTCATCAGTAACAGAACTACCCACTGACCTTTGCCTTTAGGAACTAAATAATATATAATCCCGCCAATTAATAAAAAAACAAAAAAGAAAAATGATGTAACAGTCATAATAATTTCACTTTATTTTCCTAACTCAAGAATAATATCTACCATTTCACCAACATTTTTCATATTTACAACCTTTCCCATAGGCATTTTTAATGAGAATTCATTTTCTACAGCACAGATAAGGTTGATATGTTCAAAAGAATCCCAGTCTTCAATATCACTTGCTGTTGTACCGTCCTCAATTTCAATTTCTTCATCATCAAATACTTCTCTAAATACTTTGGTTAATCTTTCATATACGCTTTCTCTTGTCATTTTGACCTCCTGAATTATTCTTTTGATTTATTTTTTTAAAATCATAGCTATATTAATTGCCTGTTTTCTCTTAACCGCTTTTTCCAACAAAATATCGCCTTCCGTCGAATACATATAATCCAAAACCTCAAAACCTGCACTTTCAGCCATATTAAGTACCTGTTCAATACTTGAAAAAAGTGATATATGGTCTACCGCCGGTGCATTAATAACCGTGGTAATAAATGCTTTTCCGTCTTTATTTAGAAGTTCATAAATTTTCTTAATCATTAATAACGGCTGTTCTACATGTTCCAGTACTTCACCCATTACAACACAGTCAAAGCATTCATCCGAGGAATATTCAAAAAAATCCTTCTGTATCACCGTGCACTTATCGTCGATATCCCGATACTTGAGGTACTTGTTGCTTCTATCTACCGACGTCTGACTGATGTCACAGGCGGTATAGCTTTCAAAATTACAGTTTAATAATGCCTTAACCAGATACTGACCAAATCCCGGCCCTATCTCCAAATAGTTTTTTCCTGAAAATAGTTTAATATTTTCTTCAAAATATCTAAGCATCTTGATATGGTTTATCCATATATAGTCGGAAACAGACAGGCCCATCATATACTTTTCCATATACTGCGGATTGTCATAGACTATTTTATTTACTTCCTCAAAAGTTGAATTTCTGTATTTACCGTTGACAATAAAATAATAGGTCTCTTCCATTACCATATTATTGATAAATATATAAGCGTCTGCAATAAAATCTATATCGTAATTAAATTCATCCACAAAAAAATGCAGGATGGTATTCAATTCGTTTCTTTCTGCATCTGTTGCCTTCCAATTTTCCAAATATTTTTTCTGCAATTCATTTTTTTCTGCCACTTTATCTATAAATTCGATTACCAGATCTGTCATACTTTTCCTCCGTATAATTAAATAACATATGATATTAAATTATTTGTCTCTTACAATTTCAATTACTCTGTTCTTATTTTCATAATTTTCAATTATATCATATTTCCAGACAGTATTTCCTTCGTCATCTTCTTTGATTTTTTCAAAACCCTGAAGTTTATAAAAATCTTTAACCATTCCGTTTTTGGCAGTCGGATAATAATATCCCAGAATTTGCCTGATACCGGCGTTTCTGGCTTTCCTTACCAACTCGTCCATCATAGCGTATTCCATGTCCCTCTTAAGAACGCGGCAGCTCATAAGCCATAATTCCATATGAAGCTCATCCTTAGCCTCTCCGCCAATTTTTCCTATAACTATGCTGACTACGCCGTTGTCTCCAAATTTATCCGATAGTTTTCCGTATAAAGTAATGTATTCCGGATCACACGCAACAGTTTCAATATCGCTCTGGTTATATCTTTTTGTAGTCAGATTAAACTGATTACTTTTATTGGTTAACTGCGCTATTCTGGACATATATGCAGGTATAAAGCCTTGAATTTCGCCTTTCATCTCCAAAGATTTAAGATAATCTTCATAGTTGGCAAAAGCCGCCTGTAGCTGACTTCTCTTCGCATTTTCCTTATACATTTCCGTTCGTTTCAAGTCATCACCCGATAATGCGGTCACTTCAAAAAAACCGGACTTGTCCAATATCTGGATATAATGCTCAACACTATCAATTTCGGGAACCGCAACCCCCGGAATCTGCGCAGTGATGATTGCACGCTCCGCCGGATTGTCATCCACAAAAACAAAGCTTTCGGAAAGAAGGTTTAGTTCATCGGCCGTTTCTGTCAGATTCTGACTTTTTGGATTCCAGTTTGCTTTTATTGTTACAAAATCGTCTTCTTTAAGAACACTGTCAGGCCTCCTTAGACCGCTCAATGCGTTTTCTTCCTCATTTTTGGAATTGACGGTCAAAATAACCCCCAGTTGTTTATGAAGTCTTATATATTCCTGAAATTCACTATAAGTTTGTGCCAGTGGAGTTTCCTGCCCTATTTCTATATTATCTGCTCCGTCGTCGCCTACAATTCCACCCCACAGAGTATTGTCCATATCAAGATTTAACACTTTCTTGTTTTTACCGTAAACAGATTTTATGATATTGGCAACATTATAAGATAAATACGGAATTGCAGGAACAGCCGCTGCATATTTGTACATATGCCAGTAATACGGATCGGACCATTTATCCAGTCCAAAAGAGGCAGAGAGATAATTTATATCACATATATAAAAATTCTCATGTGTCTGGGCATACTCATAAAAATTCAGATTTAATCTGGTTATAAAATTAACTCGTCCATGTATATCGCTTGCATCCTTATTTCCCATTAAGCGAAAATAAGGATATTCAAAATTGTTCTGTATTATCGGACATTTATAGACTTCTGTCAGATTCGTCCAAAGCGCAGTAAATCTATTATACACTGCCGATAATTTTTCATTTACTACAGCAGCATCATCTATAAGTGTAGGAAAATCAACAATATTTCGTATGGATGTGCATATATAAATCAAATCAGGAGCAAATCTTTCCAACTCATCATTTGGAAACATGCCATCCTCATAATATTGATTGTATTCTGACTCATAAAAAGACGGCTTAATACCATAGTTTAATAAAAATAATTCCAAAATAAGCTTTATATTGTTGGTAGTCACACCACCCAGTATTGCAATTTTCTTTTCAAGAAATACCTGATTTGAGTTACTAAGAAGCTCTTTTTTATAATATTTTTTTCTCTTAATAATATCTTCCGCATCAAAAGGATATTCAAACTCTTTCATTTTAATCTCCTAATCTTATCAACGATCAAGTTTAATCAACTCCGTCAATTGAAGCAATTCATCCGTATTCTTATCATTATATATCTGGAAATAATCCTCAGTAATCAATCCGTAAATGTCGTTCATTGAATACCCTAAGATTTTATATCCGCCGACATCGCACAACAGAAACCCGATAAATAGCATGATTGCCGCCGCCATACGAATCCTGAAGGTATTGGTAACAGGTGTTATTTCTTCGGGATTATCACCATTCAGATAAGTCTCTCCCATTTGCACAGGCTCGCCTTTGCTCCAAAGCGGCGGTATATTGCTCATACTTCCCGTTCCGTATAAGAAGTTCTCTCTCTGCCTGATTTTTATACGGTTATCCATATTTTCCGCACGTATGGATTGTATAAGCCGCATTTTTTTATCTACCGGAACCTGCCTTTTTGTTCCGTTAGTCTGTTCTGTCTGGTTTTGTATTGTTTTTATTATTTGCATTAGCTTTTCCCAAAATTATTCTTTTACAGAATTTTATGTTAACAATACCGAAAAAAGAACATTTTGTCTTATCTTCTTGCAAGCTCTGCAGTAATTTCTTCCCAGGTAACACCCTTTTCCACCATCAAAACCATCATATGATAGAGAAAATCGGAGATTTCATATTTGATTTCATTTGCATTGGGGTTTTTCGCCGCAATTACGATTTCGGTTGCTTCTTCACCTAATTTTTTGAGGATTTTGTCGATTCCCTTGTCAAAAAGATAGTTGGTATATGAGCCTTCCTTGGGATGAATCTTTCTGTCTTTAATCACTCCAAATACCTGCTCGAATACCTTAAGCGGATTCTCTGTCTCATAATCCCTGCTCATGATTTCATTGAAAAAGCAGGAATGTGCTCCGGTATGGCAGGCAGCCCCAATCTGTGAGACTTTAGCCAATATAGTATCATTATCACAGTCGGCCATTAAGGCTTTAACATACTGGTAATGTCCGCTGGTCTCGCCTTTTACCCATAGTTCGTCCCGGCTTCTGCTGTAATAGGTCATCTTACCGGTTTTTATGGTCAGGTTATATGCCTCTTCGTTCATATACGCCAGCATCAAAACCTCATCGGTCTTGTAATCCTGCACTATTACCGGCACATGTCCGTCTGAGTTTAATTTAAGCTCTTTCCACGGAATTCTAGCCTCAAAAGTATTGACAGCTATTCCGTTTGCCTGGCACAGTGATTTAATCGCCAGAAGTTCTTTGGCATTCTCATTTATAGCATTACCGGATATACCACAGATATTATCCTTAGAAAGCATCTCCAGGATTTTATCCAAAGAAACCTCAGGAACCGAGACTATCATCGGGAATTTTGAAACTGCGGCAGCCTCTTTGATTCCATGCTCTTTTACCAGAATAAGCTCATTCACATAGTTCTCTATCAATTCCTCATTTCTGACTATCTCACCTGCGGATGAGATGCTGGCAGCAATCTTATCTTTACCGAATTTTAGTGAAACTTCCTGCGTTATTTCGATATTTTCAGCTTTGGAATAGTTGAGAACGGCTTTTTTGCAACCCGCATATAACAGTTTTTTGATATCTTCCATTCGATGTACATTCCCTGCACCTATTACCGGGATTTCGGTTCCCGCACAGATGTCTTTGATAATATCCAGAGCTTCTTCGTGTTCAGCATCATTATCCGACAAATCGTAGACTATCAGCTCATCTGCGTTGTTATCTCCGTAAAATTTACCGAGGGCAGCCGGATTAGTATCAATGATCGTGCTGTCCGAAAATCCTTTTACGGCATTTCCTTTATACAAATAAATACAGGGTATCAGTTTTTTGTACATTAAATCTCTCCTTATTCCAGTTTTCCCTTAGTACTCAATACATCGGTAATACGTTCATCCTTGCTCGTTGCTTCGTCAAGCGCCTTACCAAAAGCCTTGAACATTGCCTCTATCATATGATGTGTATTTTCTCCGTCAAGCATCTTGATATGTATATTCATACCTGCGCTGTAAGCTACCGCATGGAAGAATTCCTTAACCAGCTCGGTATCCATTTCACCAACGCGCTCTGTCTTAAACTCACAGTCGAAATTAAGGTACGGTCTGCCGCATATATCTATTGCGCACAGGCACAGTGCATCATCCATAGGCAGAATAAAGGAACCGAAACGTTTAATGCCGACTTTATCTCCTATAGCCTCTTTTATAGCCTTACCAAGCACTATCCCCGTATCCTCAACGGTATGATGTGAATCCACTTCAAGGTCTCCATTGACCGATAGAGTCAAATCAAAAAACCCATGCTTTGCAAAACCTTCAAGCATATGATTGAAAAAGCCAATATCCGTTTCCACCTTGCTCTTGCCTCTTCCGTCTATAGTAATTGATAAAGCAATATCCGTTTCTTTCGTTTTTCTCTTAACACTTGCTGTTTGTGCCATAACCATCCTCCTAATTATTATAGTTATTTGCGACGTTCCAATTTCACCCTATTCGAATCTCACCTTAATCGAATTAGCATGTGCGCTGAGCCCTTCCTTATTCGCAAAAAGCTCAATATCTTTATGGTCGCGCTCCAGTGCCTCCCTCGAATATGAAATAATACTTGTCTTTTTCATAAAATCATCCACATTAAGCGGCGAGAAGAACCTCGCGGTGCCGTTGGTCGGAAGAATATGATTCGGTCCCGCATAGTAATCTCCAAGGGGTTCCGACGAATACTCTCCTATAAAAATCGCACCTGCATTTTCAATCTTAGTCATTACGTTAAAAGGATCTTTTGTCAGAATCTCAAGATGCTCTGATGCTATCGCATTTGCAGCCTCAACCGCATCATCCATAGAGTCTGCCAGTAGTATATAACCATATTGTTCAAGGGATGCTTTTATAATCTCACTTCGTGATAATTCCTGTAAAAATCCATCTATCTGTGCAACAACCTCTTTTGCCAGAGTTTCACTTGTCGTAATCAGAATCGAGCTTGCAAGCTCGTCGTGCTCCGCCTGTGAAAGCAGATCAGCAGCCACATACCTCGAATTGGCGGTTTCATCAGCAATTACAAGGATTTCACTTGGGCCTGCAATAGAATCGATACCGACATAGCCAAAGCAGGCTTTCTTGGCAAGTGCTACAAAAATATTACCAGGGCCCGTGATTTTATCAACTTTGGGAATGCTTTCGGTTCCAAATGCCATAGCGGCAATCGCCTGTGCTCCGCCTATCTTATAGATTTCATTAACTCCCGCTATCTTAGCGGCAACCAGCGTTCCGGCATTGACCTTTCCGTCCGGACCTGCCGGCGTTGTCATAATTATCTTCTTGACCCCTGCGACTTTGGCAGGAATCACATTCATAAGCACACTGCTGGGATAAGCAGCTTTTCCCCCCGGTATATAGACGCCGGAAACGGCAAGCGGAAGAATCTTCTGTCCTAATATGGAACCGTCCGGTTTAGTATCTATCCAGCTGTTATGCAGCTGTTTACGGTGAAACGCATCAATATTGGCGACTGCGCGTTTTATCACTTCAACAAATTCCGTATCTGTCTTAGAAAATGCCTCATCAATCTCTGCATCGGTCACTCTGATATTATTCTCATTAATATCCCATTTATCGAATTTCTTAGTATATTCAAAAACTGCCTTGTTACCGTTTTCACGCACATTACCTACAATTTCGGCTACCGTGGCTTCATACTGCCCATAGTTGTTGGGACTTCTTTTTAACAGTGTATTTAATATATCTTTTCTTGTTTCTGCAGTTAATTTTACGGTTTTCATAATTCTTATCTCCCGCTTAAAAATTAATCTTACTTATTAAGCTATACTTTATTAATAATTATAATTTTTATTAGTAGTATTTATATTATTGGCAATAGTTATTTCTATTGTCGATATTCCGTCAACATTCTATCGTTACACATGCTGCTTAAGATCCATTATCAGTTTCTTAATTCTCTCCGGCTCCATCTGCATACTTACCTGATTTACAATCATACGTGCGGATAACGGACAAATCTCTTCCAATATTTCCAGTCCGTTCTCTTTAAGGGTTGAGCCCGTCTCCACAATATCCACAATAACGTCCGAAAGTTCTACGATCGGTCCAAGCTCCACAGAACCGTTTAACTTGATTATATCTACGGTCTGATGCTTTTTATTGTAAAAATAGTCCTTGGCAATATTAGGATACTTGCTTGCCACACGAATCATTTCATGATGCTGTAAAAGTTCCTTCGCAGATTTCGGGCCACAGACACACATACGGCATTTACCGTAACCCAAATCCAGCACCTCATAAGCGCGTCTGTTTTCTTCCATAATTATATCACTGCCGACCACACCTATATCCGCAGCACCGTATTCCACATATGTGGGAACATCCGGTCCTTTGGAAAGAAAGAACTTAAGTTTACGCTCCTCATTTACAAAAATCAGTTTTCTGGAATCCTTATCGTTCATCTCTTCGCAGGTAATCCCGATTTTTTCAAGTAATTCCATTGTTTTATTCGCAAGTCTGCCCTTCGCCAGCGCAAAGGTCAGATATCTGTCTTCGCTCATTACTTATGACTCTCCCTAAAAATATACTTAAATCAAATTGCAATCACGGCAGCTTGGGTAACAACTCAACATTTTTACCGTCTGCTCTAAGTATTTTGGCTTCCTTAAGTTTCTCTTTGAAGTTATTTTCATTATAGTATAATTGTGTGCGTTTTTTCGGACATTCTATGACTACATTCTGTCTTTCCATAGCCAACAGCAGCTCGTCCACCTCTATCATAAAACCAATGGCCGGCGCATTTTTCCCAAAACGTCCAAGCAAAGTATCATATCTTCCGCCCTTGACAATCGCATCACCCACGCCGTAGGTATAGCCTTTGAAAATAATACCGGTGTAATAATTATACTTGCTGAGCATTGTCAGGTCAAAAGAAACATATTTCTCAACCCCATAAGCACATAACACCTCATAGACCTTTTTAAGCCTCTCTATGGCATTTCTGGAACGCTCGTTATCAACTAACTTCTCCGCCTCATCAAGCGCATCTATGGAGCCGAACAAATCATTTGTCTTAAGCAATGCTTCCCTGTCTTTTTCATTTACGTTCTTATTCAAAAGTAAATCTTCGGCGCCAAAATAATTTTTGCCGGAAATAAGCTCACGGAGTGTAAGCTCAGTCTCCTCATCAAGACCTGCCTGCGCACATATTCCCTTAAAATACTCAAGGTTTCCCACGCTTACCTGAAAATCATTAAGTCCTGCATGATAAAGAGCTTCTATTGTCATTGCAATCATCTCCGCATCAGCCTGAATGGAAGCATCCCCTATAAGTTCAGCCCCCATCTGGGTAGTTTCCTTTAACTTACCCTGCAGATTGGAGGTGTTGGTGAAGGTATTGCCCTGATAGCAAAAACGAATGGGAACATCATCTTCCATAAAGTATTTCGCCGCACATCTTGCTATAGATGGCGTGAAGTCCGGCCGAAGTACAAGGGTATTGCCTTCCTTATCAAAAAATTTATATAATTCCTTCGAGGGCGTTGTACCTACTTCCTTGGAAAAAACATCAAAGAACTCAAAGGTAGGCGTCTGGATATCGCGGTAGCCATAGGAATGTATTCTCTCGATAAGAAGTTTTTCAACTTCCATTTTTCTTTCTTTTTCATCTCCGTATATATCTCTTACGCCCTCGGGGGTATGTACCAGTTGCTTGTTCATATTTATAAAAATACTCCTTGCTTTGTATTTAAAACACCTACAGAATTACTTTAACACTTTTATTCCGCTCTGTCATCTAAATCTTTCTGTATCATATCCAGATATGGCACTAAAATGCCATGTTTTTTAGGTAGTATGTACTCAGGGTTGAGTTCGTCAAATCTGAAACTCTTACGACCACCATCTCTGGCTCTGTCCCAGAAAAAGCGCAGCATCTCATATGGCAGATAGTAAAAAATGTCCTTATGTGTGTAATAAATCAGGAAAAAGGCTATTCCTTTCTGCTTTTCAAATTGACCCATGAAGTCAACCTGATGCTCATGGATATTCTGAAGTGCAAAGGTATCTCCTGCGCATTCCTTGGCATCAAAGCAGACCGGAATACCCTGTACTGCACCTATATAGTCTACCGTACTTTTCTGCTCGAAGTAGGCCAAGGTAATATGGCGGCTTTGTTTATCTATATTTATTGGGGTGATCGGGGTTGGAATTTTTTGAATTAGAGCCAGACCGCTCTCCAGATATTTTTCGTTAGTGCGGTTTATCAGTTCTTCCAGGGTTGAGCCGCGAAGGCCTCTTGAGTTCCATGTTGCCATGATTTTTCTTCCTTTTGGTAATTTGTATTTATAATTGATGGGTTGAGGGACGGATTACACAAATAGTAACTTTTCTTTGCTCATTGTCGGAGCCAGAGACGCAAAGAAAAGTT
>JAFLTH010000043.1 GCA_022510525.1 Lachnospiraceae bacterium
GTGAAAAATAAATTTTTCACACGCGAATTTGTGCCTGCGGCTCAAATATCGCAGGATGTGAGAAAGGCATGGTTATTAGTATGGCTGGGATTTTATATCTGTGTGCAACACCGATAGGGAATCTGGGAGATATGACCCCGCGGGTTATAGAAGCCTTAAAAAGCGTTGATATGATTGCCGCAGAGGATACCCGCAACAGTATCAAATTGTTGAATCATTTTGAAATATCCACTTCTATGACCAGCTACCATGAATATAATAAAATAGAAAAAGCAGACTACCTTGTAGGTCAGCTTCTTCAGGGGAAAAATATCGCGCTTATAACCGATGCCGGAACCCCTGCAATATCGGATCCCGGTGAAGTACTTGTGAAGAAATGTCAGCAGGAGGGAATTACGGTTACTTCCCTGCCGGGAGCGGCAGCCTGCATTACCGCTTTGACATTATCGGGACTTCCTACGGGAAGATTTTGTTTTGAAGGTTTTCTCTCTTCCGATAAAAAAGAAAAGGCAAGTGTTCTTTCGGAACTTAAGGAAGAAACGAGGACAATAATTTTATATGAAGCTCCGCATCACCTAGTCAGGACTCTGGATGAACTTCATGTGGCATTAGGTAACAGAAAGATTACAATATGCAGGGAACTTACCAAGAAATTTGAAACAATACTCCCGACAACTATAGAAGAAGCGTTGGAATTTTATGAGACAAATGAACCCCGCGGTGAGTATGTTCTGGTAATAGAGGGAAAAAGCCGTAAGGAAAAGAAAGAAGAGGAAATAAGGAGCTGGGAACAGATGTCCATAGAGGAACATATGGCATATTACACCGATGACGGAATGGACAATAAAGAGGCCATGAAGCGGGTTGCAAAGGACAGAGGAGTATCAAAAAGAGATATTTACCAATATTTGTTAAATAAGTGAATTGACAAAACCGTTAAAATCCGTAAA
The DNA here is from genome assembly GCA_022510525.1 of Lachnospiraceae bacterium. GTDB lineage: Bacteria > Bacillota > Clostridia > Lachnospirales > Lachnospiraceae > UBA3282. Next base: position 951 of record JAFLTH010000043.1, read on the forward strand.
ATAAAATTGACAAATATATGCGCAAGGAATATACTTTGAATATCAAAATATTATTTGCGAAAAAATATTATGATTAAAAAGGAGAACGAAAATGTTAGAAAGAGTAAAAGAAATCATTCAAGAGCAGTTAAATCTGGACGGCGTTGAAATCACAGAGGAATCTTCCTTTAAGGATGATTTAGGTGCGGATTCTCTGGATTTATTTGAGCTGGTAATGGCATTTGAGGAGGAATACGGTATAGAGATTCCATCAGATGAGTTGGAGAAAATCACAACAGTTGGAGCTGTTATAGAGTATATGAAGAGTAAAGGTGTTGAATAATTTGAAGACAAAAATCACAGAGCTTCTGGGAATTGAGTATCCAATTATTCAGGGTGGTATGGCATGGGTTGCAGATTATCATCTTGCAGCGGCGGTTTCGGAAGCCGGAGGTCTCGGCATAATAGGTGCAGGCGGAGCCCCTGCATCCTTTGTTAGAGGGCAGATTCAGAAAGCGAAAGAGATAACCGACAAGCCTTTCGGTGTAAATATTATGCTTATGAATCCCGAAGCGGATCAGATTGCTCAGGTTGTAATTGAAGAAGGCGTAAAAGTGGTTACTACGGGTGCCGGGAATCCCGGTAAGTATATGGCAGCCTGGAAAGAAGCCGGTATTAAGGTGATACCGGTAGTTGCCAGTGTAGGACTTGCCAGGATGATGGAACGTGCCGGAGCGGATGCCGTTGTTGCAGAAGGCACCGAATCCGGTGGACATATTGGAGAGACGACTACAATGGCGCTGGTTCCGCAGGTGGTTGATGCAGTTAATATTCCGGTCATTGCAGCAGGCGGAATTGCAGACGGAAGAGGTTTTGCGGCAGCTATAATGCTTGGTGCGGATGCGGTTCAGATGGGAACCAGATTTGTAGTGGCCAAAGAATCTATTGTGCATGATAATTATAAGCAGAAAGTCATCTCGGCTAAGGATATTGATTCTGCCGTGACAGGAAGGTCAACTGGTCATCCTGTCAGATGTATTCGTAATAAGACCACCAGAGAGTATCTGAAACTTGAACAGGAAGGCGCAACTTTGGAAGAACTTGAAAAGATGACTCTGGGTGGACTTAGGAAAGCGGTGGTAGAGGGAAATGTGGTCGAAGGCTCTATCATGGCAGGACAGATAGCAGGTCTGGTCAAGGAAGAAAATACCTGTCAAGAGATTATTCAGGAAATCATGTCCCAGGCTAAGACATTGTTAAAGCTATAATACATAAAGTGCAAGCTTTCGGGCTTGCACTATCTTATAAAAAAATATTTTGATATTCAAAATAATTTAGTAAAGGAAGTGTTCATAATGGGTAAAATAGCATTTATGTTCCCCGGGCAGGGAGCGCAGTATGTAGGAATGGGTAAGGATTTTTATGATCAGATTCCGGTTTGTAAAGAAATGTTTGAACTTGCAGGGAAAGCAAGCGGTCTCGATATAGAAGCATTGTGCTTTGAAGAAAACGACAAAATAAATATTACCGAATATACACAGATTGCTATGCTGGCAGCAGAGGTTGCTATGCTTAAAGCAGTGGAGGAAAAAGGAATTAAACCTGATGTAACAGCAGGACTCAGCCTTGGTGAATATGGTGCCCTTGCCGCAAGCGGAGTTATGACACCTGAAGATGTATTTAAGATTGTGAGAAAAAGAGGTATCTACATGCAGGAGGCCGTACCGCAGGGCGGAGCTATGGTAGCGGTTCTTGGTCTGGATACCGAAGTAATAGAGAAAATATGTGATGAAGTAGAAGGAACCGTATCGATTGCAAACTATAATTGTCCCGGTCAGATTGTTATCACCGGTGAGGAGTCAGCTGTGCAGACAGCGGTTGCTAAGCTTGGTGAGGCAGGCGCCAAAAGATGTGTTACTTTGAACGTAAGAGGTCCCTTCCATTCGGCCATGCTTACGGGAGCGGGTGAGAAACTTGCGGGAGAGCTTGATCAGGTTGAGATACATGATATACAGATTCCATACATAGCTAATGTAACCGCAGATTATGTATCTGATAAAGCTGACGTCAAACCCCTCTTACAGAAACAGGTTTCGTCATCCGTAAGATGGCAGCAGACAATAGAACGGATGATTGCGGACGGAGTAGATACTTTCATAGAAATCGGCCCCGGCAAGACCTTATCCGGTTTCATGCGCAAGATCAACCGTGACATGAAAGTTATAAATATAGAGACAGTAGAAGACTTAGAGAAACTAAATTGACCCTTAATCGATAACCAGAACTAAGTTCGTCCTCAGAAAGGAGAATTTTAATGCTTAACGGAAAAGTAGCCCTTGTAACAGGAGCCGGCCGCGGAATCGGCCGCGGAATCGCCCTGACACTTGCAAAGTACGGAGCAGATGTGATTGTAAACTATAACGGTTCTGAAGAAAAAGCGAAAGAAGTAGTACAGGAAATAGAAAAAATGGGCAGAAAGGCAGTCGCTGTTAAGTGCAGCGTAGCCGATTTTGATGCCTGCGGTAAAATGATAACCGATATGCTTGAAGAGTTTGGTCATATCGATATACTTGTGAACAATGCCGGAATTACAAGAGATAATCTGGTTATAAAAATGACAGAGGAAGACTTTGATGAAGTGATTGATACAAACTTAAAAGGGACTTTCAATACCATCAAGCATATGTATCGTCCTTTTATCAAACAAAAATCCGGAAGGATAATTAATCTTTCTTCTGTTTCCGGAGTTCTGGGTAATGCCGGACAAGCTAACTATGCGGCTTCCAAGGCAGGTGTTATAGGTCTTACCAAGTCTATGGCAAGAGAACTTGCAAGCCGTAACATTACCGTAAATGCTGTAGCTCCCGGCTATATCGATACCGATATGACACAGGCAATGACAGATACTGCCAGGGAGGCTACACTTGCACAGATTCCTTTAAAAAGGGTAGGAACTCCTGAGGATATTGCAGAGACCGTAGCATTTCTTGCAAGCGACAAGGCATCATATATCACGGGACAGGTTATTTCCGTAGATGGCGGGATGGCGATATAAACAGGGTGAAAAATAGAAAGGTATGGAGGATTAAAATGAGTAGAAGAGTAGTTGTAACAGGTATGGGCGCTATTACCCCGATAGGTCTTAACGTAGAAGAGTTTTGGAACAGTGTAAAAGAGGGTAAGACCGGTTTCGGACCGATTACTTATTTTGACGCATCAGAGTATAAATGTAAACTTGCAGCAGAAGTAAAAGGCTTTGAAGGTAAGAATTATATGGACTTTAAGGCGGCTAAGAGAATGGAACTTTTCTGCCAGTATGCGGTAGCGGCAGCCAAGGAGGCAATCGAAGATTCCGGTCTTGATATGGAAAAAGAAGACCCTTTCCGCGTAGGCGTTTCCGTAGGCTCAGGAATCGGCTCCTTACAGACCATGGAAAGAACCCATTCCAGATTGTTGGAAAAAGGACCTAACAAAGTTGAGCCCTTACTGGTACCGCTTATGATTTCCAATATGGCAGCAGGAAATGTATCGATTCAGTTTGGCTTAAAAGGAAAGAGCTTAAACGTAGTAACCGCATGTGCAACCGGAACCAATTCCATTGGAGAGGCATTCCGTACCATTCAATACGGTGATGCGGAAGTTATGGTTGCAGGAGGCGCAGAAAGCAGCATTACACCGGTAGGCATTGCAGGCTTTGCAGCACTTACGGCCCTTACAAGCTCAGAAGACCCTGCCAGATGTTCCATTCCTTTTGATAAAGAAAGAAGCGGTTTTGTTATGGGCGAAGGCTCTGCCGTTGTTGTATTGGAGGAATTGGAGCATGCCAAGGCAAGAGGCGCAAATATTTATGCGGAAGTAGTAGGTTATGGCAACTCTTCCGACGCTTACCATATTACATCACCGGCCGAAGACGGTTCCGGTGCTGCTAAGGCTATGGAGTATGCAGTAGCGGATGCTGGTGCAGATATGAACGAAATAACGTACATAAATGCACATGGTACAAGTACACACCATAATGACTTGTTTGAAACCAGAGCAATTAAACTTGCATTTGGCGAGCATGCCAGAAATATTAGAATCAACTCAACCAAATCTATGATAGGACATCTTCTTGGGGCAGCAGGTGCAATCGAATTTGTTACCTGTGTTAAAGAATTGCAGGAAGGTTATATCCATAAGACAGTAGGATATCAGGTGCCGGATGAGGAATGTGATTTGGATTACTGCATTCTCCCTGTAGAAGAAGAATTTACGTACGCACTTTCCAATTCACTTGGATTCGGCGGTCATAATTCCAGTCTGCTGATTAAGAAATTTTAAAAAGGAGAAATAACTATGTCAGTTTTGAGCGCAAAAGAAATCATGGATATAATTCCTCACAGACAGCCTTTTATGCTGCTTGATACAATTGAAGAATTGGAGCCCGGCGTAAAAGCTGTTGCAAGGAAATGCGTTTCATATAATGAACCTTATTTTGCAGGACATTTTCCAACTGAACCGGTCATGCCCGGCGTACTGATCATAGAAGCCTTGGCACAAACAGGAGCGGTAGCTATTTTGAGCCAGCCGGAATTTAAAGGCAAAACGGCTTACTTTGCGGCAATCAATTCTGCAAAATTTAAGGGTAAAGTTACACCGGGGGATGTATTGACTCTCGAAACGGAAATCATTAAAGTCAAAGGTCCTATCGGAGTGGGTTCCGCCAAGGCATATGTAGATGGAAAGTTAGTAACTTCGGCAGAACTTACTTTTGCAATTGGGGATGCATAGATTAAATTTACGATTGACGTGCAGGATTGATATGTGTTGTCGGAAGTAATCTTTGTGTGCAAGAATGAGGGAGGATTGAATAGAATAATGAGAACAAGAATCATAGGGACCGGGAGCTGCCTGCCGGATACTATCGTGACAAATGATGACTTGTCAAAGATAATGGATACTTCGGACGAATGGATCAGCAGTCGTACCGGAATCAGGGAGCGTAGACTGGTTAAGGACGAAACTACAGCATCTATGTCCATAAAGGCTTCACTCCGGGCGATGGAAAATGCAGGAGTAACCGCAGATGAAATTGATCTTATTATAGTAGCTACAGTTACAGGAGATCATGTGACGCCATCTACGGCCTGCGAGATACAGGCTGCAATCGGTGCGGACAAAGCAGTGGCTTTTGATATAAATGCGGCATGTTCAGGCTTTTTATTTGCCCTTCATATAGCAGATGCTTATCTTAAAATAGGTACATATAAAACCGCGCTCATCCTTGGTGCGGAAACTCTTTCAAGGATTATGGACTGGAATGACAGAAGCACTTGTGTACTTTTTGGGGACGGTGCGGGAGCCGCTATAGTGCGTGCCGATCAGACGGGACTGCTTGCCTATGATCAGGGCTCTGACGGCGCAAGAGGCATGGTACTGGCCTGTCCAAACAGAAGCAATAATAACCCGTTGGTGAAAAATCCCACCGATATGAAATTTGTCAATATGGACGGTCAGGAAGTATATAAATTTGCAGTTACCACAGTACCGTCATCAATTAATAAAGTACTTGATGAGGCAGGCCTTACAACAGAAGACATAGACTATTTTGCGCTGCATCAGGCCAATGTTCGTATTATCCAGGCTGTAGCCAAGAGACTTAAAGTGTCTGAAGATAAATTTCCTACAAGTTTAGATCACTGTGGAAATATTTCCGCAGCAAGCGTGCCGATCTTATTGGATGAAATGAATCAAAAAGGTTTGTTGAAGCAGGGTATGAAAATAGTGCTTTCAGGTTTTGGCGGAGGACTTACATGGGGGTCGGCGGTTATTGAGTGGTAAAATATCATATGTTATTAAATTGGATTATAGCAGGGTAATTTTATGATGGATAATATTAAAAATGAAAATATTTATTATTGCTATATGGAATCACCAATAGGCAGACTTAAGATAGAAGAGAGTAAAGAGGCAATTACTGCTTTGCACATATGCATGAGCGATGAGGATAAAACGGAAGCTGATATAAGAGAGACTGATAAGATTGATATAAAATACGAAGCCCAAAAGACTCATATGATTTACCGCGAAACTATTTTGTTGAAAGAATCAAAAAAACAACTTAAAGAGTATTTTGCAGGAAAACGCAGAGAATTTGACCTCCCCATATCTCTTCATGGAACTGATTTCCGGAAAAAAGTCTGGAACGTACTTCGCAGTATTCCCTACGGAGAAACCTTAAGCTACGGAGAAGTCGCAGCCCAAATCGGGAATCCCAAAGCCTCAAGGGCAGTAGGCGGAGCCAATAATAAAAATCCTGTTATGATTATAGTTCCCTGCCACAGAGTTATAGGAGCAGACGGCAGCCTGACAGGTTTTGGAGGAGGACTGCCCGCGAAAGAATACCTTCTTGCCATGGAAAAAGGTAATCTTAAAATGCCAAATAAATAATAGAGTATAGAAATAATATAATTAATTTATTATATAATATAATAATTTGTATTAACATTTCATAAATTTAATATAAGAACAATAAGGAACAGCATGCAATGAATCTTTCATAGGCATGCTTTTTATTTCTATGTTAAATTATATCTGGGCAGCAATGATAATAATTGGAGTCATATATGGAGCTTTCACCGGCAATATAGAAGCAGTATCCCAAGCTGCTCTGGATTCAGCAGGGGAAGCAGTCTCATTGTGCATCACAATGATAGGTGTCATGTCATTGTGGGTTGGACTGATGGAAATTGCACGTAAATCCGGCTTGATTGCAAGTATGACAAAAGGGATTTCTCCTTTTATTTCATTTATTTTTCCTAATATTCCACACACACATCCTGCAAGAGAGTATATTTCTACCAATCTGATAGCCAATATCCTCGGGCTTGGCTGGGCCTGTACACCCGCAGGGTTGAAAGCCATGGAGGAGCTTGCTAACCTGGAAGCCGAGAGAGGGAATCCGGAATATCTTATGGATAAGAAATCGGAAAAAGATATATCGGTTATGCAGAAAAAAGAACGCAGTGCTTCGAAAGAAATGTGTGATTTCCTGATTTTAAATATTTCATCACTTCAATTGATACCGGTCAATATGATAGTTTACCGCCAGCAGTACGGAAGCGTAAATCCCACCGCAGTTATTGCTCCGGCAATCGTGGCTACATTTTTTAGCACATTAGTGGCTGTTATATTCTGTAAACTAAAAAAATAAAGTTTTTAAATGTCAGAGTTAGAGGTTTTCTGAACCAATTAAATGTTTATAAACTCTACAGGTTAAAATGCTAATAAAAAGTATTTTAGCCTGTTTTTAATATAAAAATGTATTAAAATCAATAAAAAGTATTAAAACGGATAAAAAAGGTTAAAAAGATATTAAAGCTAATAGTACATTCAATAATTATTTTATTTGTCAAGTAAAAATTAATTATACTTGACAAATAAAATAAAAAAATTATAATGTATATAAGGTGGTGATCTTATGGTAAGTTATACAAGTATCGTAGAAAATGCAATTGAAGAAATACCATTTAATCAATTGATTATTGCGTCTGAATTATACAGAAAAATTTCTTTTGATATTACAGAGCATGCTTTTTATAAAACAATGGAGAGATTTTCAAAAATTGGAAAGCTTGTGCATTTGACAAAGGGCGTTTATTACCGACCCAAAAAAACACGATTTGGTACAGTGCCAATTTCAGAAAATGAGATTGCAAATCATTATTTGAAAAATCATCAAGGGGTTTTAGTGGGCTATCGGATGTATAATCAGAAAGGAATTACAACACAGGTTGGTAAGAGAGTTGAGATTTTGTCAGCTATATTGTCGGAAGAGCAGAAACATATATGCAATGTATCCGTGCGCAAGATTACAGCCCCATTGAATGAAGAGACAATTCCGGTAATAGAAACAATGGAAATATTACAGGCTTATAAAAATATTGAAGATATAAATGCAAAAGTACTGGCGGCGTATATGATGCATTTTGCTCAAAGGTATTCAGAGTCTGCGATGGAAATTGTACTTGCGAATCGAAAATATAAGAAATCAACGATTGCATTTATGGCAGCATTTCTGAACTATCATCAAGTGAAAAATACGTTAAGCAGATATTTGTCTCCTATGTCTGATTACAAAATCCCCAATGTGGAGGAATTATATGAACTTGCATAAAGATATTGAATCTTTTAATGATCTGGCTGCAGTTACAGCTGAATATATTGGTATTCCAATGTTAGCCGTAAAAAGAGATTATTATATTGTAATGATGTTGCAAATGTTAGCAGAGAGCGCATATGCAGAGAAATGTGTATTTAAGGGAGGGACTTCGCTGAGTAAGGGGTATCCGGGATCAATTTTAAGATTCTCAGAAGACATCGATATTACATTTATTCCGGATGACAATATGAGCAAAAAGCAATATGACAAGGCATTAAAGGATATAGAAAAGGTTATGACGGTGGTGCATTTATGGAAAAGATTCCAGAAGAGCGGAATGATCGGAATAAAAGTTCCTATGTCTGGTTTGAAGAGGGTGGTAAAGAACGAGTAAAATTGGAGATTGGCTCCAGCATCCGTCCTGATTCATATTCATATAAAGAAATAAAGACATATATTCAAGAGTATTTGGAAGCGCAAGACATGTCAGATGTGATACAGGAATATGAATTTACGCCGGTATCTGTCAACATTCTATGTATTGAACGAACATTTATAGACAAGGTTATGTCGGTAAAACGCCATGCGATTTGTGGCACATTAGATAGAAAAGTGCGCCATATTTATGATGTGGCTATGCTTTTTGACCGAAGTGACATTCAAACATTCTTGAGTGATAGAATTGGTCTGAAAGAGTTGATTCAAAAAACAAAAGCTACAGACAATTTCTATTTAGAAAAGCGCAATGTGTCTAAAGAATATAATCCTGTTGGGAGTTATGATTTTCCGGCATGGGAGAATTGTTTCGATAGTATTATTCGTACCAGATACGAGACACTGCATGAAGATTTGTTATATACAAATGAAAAACAAGATTTTGATAAAGCAATTTTTGTGTTTAGTAAAATCAGCGAAATGTTTTCTGAATTAGGAGAATAGTATTCAATACAATTCAATCTGGAAACTGAAAAAGGACTGTCTCCAGTCCTTTCATAAAACAATGTTGTGTTACAGCATTGAACCCATTAAGTTCATCCTATGTTTTTGATTCTGCTTTGACATCATGAACTTGAAATGCTCCATGATTTGATTAGTTTTCAGTTTTGATACAGCATCACCCACATCTGTGTCTTCCAGACGACTTCTTGACGCCGTTAAATTTTGTGAAGCAAGATTATTGTAATTGCGCACATGCTCTAAACCGTTAGATGATGCTCCCAGGCTGCCTCTTGCACTCGATACCTTCTCTAATGCGTTGCTAATGGTCTTCAAGTCAAAATCTTTGGTTACATCAAAATCAGCAATACCAAGTGATTCCAAAGTTGTATCAACCATCCGGATGTTCATACCTCCGCCGCTTGGGTTGGTTGCCAGATGTAAATCTGCCATACTGCCATCCAAAAGTTTTTGCTCGTTTAATGATGTGTTTTTGGATAATGACTGTATATCCTGCTTAAGCTGATCAACTTCCTGTTGAATCATTCTTCTGTCGGAATCCGACAACAGACCGTTCTGAGCGTATACTCCAAGCTCATTCATTCTCTGCAAAGAATCCGTAATTCCGCTCATTGCCCCGTCTGCAACATTTATATAACCTATGCCGTCCGAAGCGTTTTGTGAGCCGACATTTAATCCGTTTTCTTCCTTAAGAATTTTTTGTATAATGGCAAGTGCGGAAGCATTATCTGCTGCAGTGTTGACTTTTTTACCACTGGATAGCTGGGTATACAATTTATGGGTATTATGATTGCCAATTGTATTGATATTCATATTAATATTCATATGTACACTTCCTTCCATTATTTTGTAATTTTATTATGAAGCAAATTGGGAAATTTAGCAAGTTCTAATTATAAAATTTTTGAAGAGATTGAAAAATATTTTAGATTTTCGTATCGCCGACTTGAATAATTAAGCATTTGACGAAGATTGATTATATAGTTATAATTATATAACATTAAATAAACGATAAAAGAGAAAAGCGTAAGGCAGGAAAAAATTATGAAAATGCGTTGGAAAAAACTTATTGCAATTCTTAGTGTCATAGCATTGGTTACAAGTTCTGATAATGTACTTTTAATCAATGCAAATGAAGCGTCGATAAGTGAAGAAGTAAACGATAATGAAAGTACAACCGTTTCAATGGATGAGGCTGATGAAGAAATAAATGATGAGGAAGATATAGAGGAAGATATAGAGGAAGATGATGTAGAAGATAAGTTATCTGATGATACTACTGCGGCGGAGACGGATACCGTTGAAACGGAAAACCGGGATGAAAATGAAAATTCGGAATTTGAAACAACAGCCGGGGAGCATGAAGAGGGTTATGAACCTGATGCAGAGAATAATGATCAGGAGACCGCCGTGCCTTCGTATGACAAAAATGTAGTCGGCTTGAATGTGACATATCATACGCAGGAAGAGATTCAGGATTTTGTAAATAACTATCCCGCGTCGTTGACTCAGTCGGTTACATATAAAGATGAGCCGTCCTTAAAAGAACCCTATTCACCGGGTGTGTTATCTGATAAAACGGTAAATTCTGCTCTTAATATGCTGAATCAGGTGAGGTATATTGCCGGACTAAATGCAAATGTAACAAACGATGAAGAAAAGGCGGAAAAAGTATCTGCAGGTACACTGCTTAATTATCTAAACGGCGCACTGAGTCATACTCCTGAGCGTCCTAAGCAATTGACTGGCAGCAAATATGATGAGCTTTATGATAAAGGTTATGAAGGAACCAGCAAAGCTAATATTGCCATGGGATATACTACTATTAATAATGCGATTATTAACGGTTGGTGTGCAGATGATGATGCCGGCAATATAGCCAGGATAGGTCATCGGCGCTGGCTTTTAAGTCCCGCATTAACGTCAGTCGGTTTTGGTATGACTGGCAGGTATTCGGCAGTATATGTTTCACATAATTATTGGGAGAGTTCGCAAACATATGTGGCATGGCCGGCGCAGGAAATGCCTGTGCAGTATTTCTCCAATGATTATCCCTGGTCTGTAACTGTATATGATTTATATTGGAATCATATTGGAGAAAATGTGTCTGTTACTTTAACGCGGGAGAAAGATGGTAAGACTTGGAACTTCAGTACCAATGGAAGTTCAAATGGTGATTTCTATACCAATGCTGAAGGCTATGGTTCAAATTATGCTATTATTTTCAGACCGAAGGGAATTTCCATCAGTGCGGGAGATGTCTATGATGTGTCAATTGATATGAGTGACGGACAAGGAAGTTCTACAGCCTTGGAATATAAGGTTCACTTCTTTAATCTGGATACGTCTGTTTCAGAACCTGTTGCAGTTAAAAGCGTTGAGTTACAGCCTTCTTCGCTGGTACTTAGCGCGGGTGAAACAAGTAAACTTACATATACTGTAAAGCCCAATAATGCAAAAGATAAAAGCGTGAATTTTTCAAGTAGCAATGAAGAGGTAGCAACCGTTGATTCGGAAGGTGTAGTGACGGCCATAAAATCAGGTACGGCTGTTATTACCGTAACTACAAATGATGGCGGTCATAAAGCAAGCTGCAATGTAAACGTACGCTATGTGTTAGGAAATGACACCGGTGTCACTTTGAAGCAAAATACCTTTACATACAATGGTATAAACCACCAGCCCAAAGTCGTAGTTACCGTAGGTGATACTGTTCTGACAGAGTCACAGGATTATGAGCTGACCTACAGCAACAACAGAAATGCGGGTACTGCACAAGTAATCATAACAGGTATAGGCTATTATGAAGGGAGCATCACAAAAGACTTTGAAATATCCCCTGCAAACCTTACTATTAAAGCAAAAGATGTAAGACTTGAATTAGGAGATGCTATTCCGCAAAAGTATGACTATGATATAACAGGACTGGCAGCGGGTGATACCTTGATTGAAGAGCCGACCCTTAGCTGTGATATTCAAAGCACTGATGTGAAAGGGATTTATGATATTGTACCGGGTAACGCTAAGGCGGATGCAAATTACAATTCCAATATTAAATATATAAACGGTACACTTACAGTATCGGACGAAAGAGTAAGTTACACAGTAACATTCGACGTTCAGGGCATCAATGTAACATTTGCACCGGACAAATATATAGGTATAAATGCCGGGCAGACAATAGAAAGGCCTGAAAATCCAACCGCGGAAGGATATATTTTTGCGGGGTGGTATCAGGACTCAGCCTGCACAAAAGTCTGGGATTTTGAAAATGATATTGTACAAGGCGATATTACATTATATGCAAAGTGGCTCTTAGAAAGCAGCGATACGCAAACCGGCATACGCATACATAACATTGCAGATGTACATTATACAGGCAGTGCTCAGAAACCGATTTTTAGCGTATATGATGGAGATTTGCTGTTAAAGTCTAATAAAGACTATAAAGTAACATATTATAATAACATTAACGCTAATGCTGTAGATTCAAATGGTGAAAGAAAGTATAAAAAAGGCAGCGGCATTGGAGAAGATTTTGATGAATTTCTTCCATATGCTGTTATAACAGGAAAAGGAAACTATAATGAATCAATAAAGATTAATTTTAATATCCTTCCTGCTGCAATAGGTGATTCAAATGAAAATCCTTCAGATGGAATTAAGTTAAGCTACACAGACCAGACAACAATAAATGTGTCAAAAGAGTTTAAGCCCTTTAAGTCAATTAAATATAAAAAGGCTATGAAGATTGGAACTGACTATGAAGTTATACTCAAAACAGCCAATGCATATGATGATGAAGGAAAGAGGGTTGAGGCTGAGAAGATACTTGATAACAATGCGGTTCCCAAAGGATATCAGGGAAGCTTTAGTCTGACTGTTATAGGCAAAGGAAATTATGAAGGCAGTATAACCACGACTATAAGTGTAAGTGATAAGAACCATCTTCTTAAAAACGCTAAAATAACTATTGGCAAAAACCTGAAGAGTATAAAATATGAAGGCAAATATGTGCGGCTTACATCGGCCTACTATGACAGTACAAATAAGACTTATTATAAGGTTATCAACGGAGAGGTGACTTCGGAGGAAATCGCTGCGGCAGATGCATTTACTGTTAAATGTGGAAATGAACAGCTGATTTATCAAAGAGACTTTGATGTTACCTATATTGATAATAGCAAAGTGGGAACAGCTGTGCTTGTTATCAGAGGAAAGGGCGAGTATGCAGGTACTAAGACTGCAACGTTTAAGATTATAGGCGAAGCCTTTAATGCAAAGAACATTACAATAGAGGGAATCTCGGATAAAACATACACAGGCAAGGCGATAACGCAGAATAAAGCCGTACTCACCTATGCGAAAGGAACTTCGCAGGCAAGACAGCTTGTGTATGGAGAAGATTACACAATCAGCTACAAGAAAAATATAAATAAAGGAACTTCAACAATAACCTTTACGGCAGCAGACGGCTCAATTTTTAGCGGAAAATTTAATAAGTCCTTTAAGATTATGCCTGCTGATATTAATACGTCAATAAAAGATGAAAGTATGCAGAATATTAGTGTAAAGTATCAAAAGTCCGGCGCAGCGCCGTCGGATGCAGTCCTTCTTAGCAATGAAGCCGGAATAGAGCTGAAAAATGGCAGGGATTACAGCGTGAGCTACCGTAATAATAAATCAGTAGCAAATGCATCCGATGCCCAGTGTCCAACTATAATTATTAAAGGAAAAGGCAATTACAGCGGCACGATGGAAGTTCCATTTACCATAACAAAGGCAGAACTCAGCGAGGCTGTGGTAAGCATTAAGCCTGTTGCATATGATTCCAAAAAAGCAAAGGATTACATTTATAAGCTGACGGTTAAACTTACAGACAAGAAAAGTCCATTGAAGGAAAAAATAGATTATTCCGTGGAGTATATTAATAATACTCAGTCTGCATATGAAACATACATTGAGAAGCTTGAAGATGGAACAGCAACAATATCAGACAGACCTATAGCACGGATAACGGCCATTGCCGAAAGTAATTATACATCACAGGAATCGATTGAAGTAGAACTTCCTATTTATAAAAATAAGCTTGCAAAAAATAATGTATATGTAGTCATAGGTGAGGCAGGATATACCGGCGCGCAGGTAACCCCTGACGTAAAGGTATATTACAGCAATGACAAAAAGATTATTTCGCAGGCGAAAGGCATTACAGATGAAGAGACTTTGATTTCTATGGGTCTTGTCAAACTTAAAGATACAGATTATACTCTTTCATATAAGGCGAACATAGTGGCAGGTAAAAATAAGGGAAGTGTTACAATCAGCGGTGCAGGTCCATATTACGGCGGAGATGTAACAATGAAGTTTACAATTGACAGTAAAGCAATTGCATGGTAGTCAATAATAATTTATTGCTATAATAAAAGAAAAAGGAGTATACAAATGAAGCAATTTTTTGGAACAAGCAATAGTGGAGATTTACGTGAGGCAATAAAGGGCCTGACGTCTCCGTCAGCGATTTTGTTGATGTCCAACGCAGATCAGTTTGAAGAGCATGTTTCCCAGTTGGAAGCTGCATTTCCGGGAGTTCCCAGCATCGGTTGTATTGATATGTGTTATGATACCAGGGTCATAGAAAAGGGTGTAGGTATTGTTGCATATGAAGGAGTGACAGCTGTTGCAGGTGTGTTGGAGCAGGTATCAACTATGCCCGTAAAATACATACAGCGTTTTAAGGATGATCTGGACAAGGTGAAGGCCGGAGCCAATGATACGGTCTGCATTGATTTCTGTACGGGAAATGATGCTTGTGTGCTGACCACGATGTCAAGTGTACTTAGCAGCAAAAGAATAGCCTTGGTGGGCGGAACCGGTGATGCCGGTAAGGTATCGGTCAACGGTAAAGTATATACGGATGCAGACGCCTATGTATTTGTTAAAAATAACGGCGGAAAGGTCGGCGTATATAAAGAAAATATATACAGACCTATGGAGGCAGGTTATAGGATGGTTGCCTCTAAGACAGACCGCAGCAATTATATCATGGGAGATCTGAATAGTAGAGGTGCAAAGCAGGTTTACATGGATATCCTGCAGATTGATGAGAAGGATATCGGTACTCAGACTTTCCAGAATCCTTTCGGTAGATTTAATGGGCAGGATGTTAGCATAATTGCCATAAAAGATGTAGTGGGAAGTACGCTTTCCTGCTACAGACAGGTAAATGATTCGGACGTACTTACCCTTTTGGAGTTAAAAGATTACAATGAGGTCGTGAGTGAGACTGTTAATCGGATTAAAAGAGATTTCTCTCATATATCCGGAGTATTTTCTATAAATTGCTTGTTCCGCTATCTGCTCTTTTCACAGAATAATGACATGCAGAAATATTTAAACTCAATGGGGCAATTAGGAAACCATGTAGGTATGGTTGGTTACGGGGAACATTATAATAATCAGTTTTTGAATCAGACTATGACTTGCGTGGTGTTTGAATAGAGCAAGCAGAGAGAGAGGAGAAATATGTTTCGAAATAAAAAAGAAGTACAACAGCGTGTAGAGAAAATTGTTGAAAAACCAAGTTATTATCCCATCGTACACGTAGCACATAGTATTAAAGAATATCAAAGGCAGCTTCTCACAAAGGAGGTTGATTCCTTAGAGGAACTTCAGAAAGTGGCGGCTTCATTTGATGATGTGTTGGCAGTAAACTCAGCATCCAAAGATAAGCTGGAAAGTTTTCGTGACCGCTTTGTGCAGGTGGGTGAGATTTCAGAGCAATTTGCGGAGGTCAAGAAGAATATTGATGCATCCGTTGAGCAGGCGCAGCAGCAGGTAGGCGGTTTGAAGGAAAGCTCCGGTGAGGTACAGGAACATTTTACTGAAATACAGGGAACATTTACGGATTTCCAGAATTCTGTGCAGGACATCAAGGAATGTATGGGCAAGATTACATCAATTGCCAATCAGACTAATATGCTTGCCTTGAATGCTTCCATTGAAGCAGCGAGGGCAGGCGAGCAAGGAAAAGGATTTGCGGTAGTTGCCGAAGAGGTTAAGAATCTTGCTAACGAAATCAAGGAACTGATCAGTGAGGTGAGTCTCAGCATAAGCACCGTGGAAGAAGGTACGGAAAAGCTCAACAGCAGCATTGCAATTTCCAGGGATGCATTGACTAAGAGCTTGGAGGACGTTGAAGGAACGTTTACCGTGTTTGACCAGATTACAACAGCAGCGATTGGTGCCAGAGAGGTACAGGACAAGATTGGTGATGCCATTAATGCCTCTGAGAGGGAACTTAATGAGGTCAGCCAATCATTCATACAGACTGAACGGCAGTATCAGGAGTTAATGGGACACATTGCCAAGGCAAATGATTTGGGAACTACCAAAGGTGCTTTGTTTGAAGATATGGATAATATGATTTCCCAGATTGATCCTATTGTGAAAGAAATGGAATCATTATAGAAATATTATTGAGTTAAAGGACCGCCGGATTTACCGATGGTCCTTTTTTATGACATTAGTCTGACGCAGTCAAACGCATCCTATTCCGCCTCCCTAAGCCTCTCAACTATCGACTTCCCGGAAGTGTATCGATAAGTGATAAGCGGAAGCACAAATCCCAATATCGCAAATATAGGCGTAACCACCGCGAACGGTATTGCGGTAAAATTATAACTGAAAAACCAAAACACACTCTCCATAACTTTTGAAAACAACGGTCTTGTTACCACAATCAATACGAAGGAAAACAGCACCGAACCCAATGTAAGTATTTCACCCTCTGTAATAAGCATTTTTTTTAGCTGACTTCCGGTCATACCTACTGCCTGCAGCACCGCGAATTCCCGATGTCTTGTAACAATACTTGTTAGAAAAGCATTTAGGAAGTTAAGTATACCTATAAAGCCAACGATAAAGCTGAGAACACTTCCCAGGATCATAAACATATTCATAAATGATGAAAAATCCTCTATATATGTCTGTCTGCTCTCATAGTCATACTGTGTCATTATATTTCCGGTTAAATCTGCCATATAGCTTTCCATATCACCTACAGAGCTTTGAGCCATAGTAGTTCCATCTGCACCATCTTTAGACATGTCAGTTTTATCAATGACGCTTCCGTTTACATCACTATCTTCCATATTAAATGCATAATACATAACCGCATAACTTCCGGTATCTCGTATAAAAGTCTCCGCCCCCAGCACAAAGACGTCATTCACACCATATCGGCGAGAGCTGAGTGAATGAGGAATGGTAACTACTGCTGCAACCTCATATTCTATATCGCGAAATGTTTTCCCACGCCTGCGGAATGGGTCTGTAGCACTGATATCTTCAATGTTGGCATAAACTTCACCGGTTTCAGTATTATAAAATTCATATTCGTCTATATATCTTATTGAAACCGTATCTCCAAGGTTTGCCCAGTTGGTATCCTTTATTACATTATTGTAATCATCAGCAAGATATACCGCAGCTATATAATTACCGTCACCATAGAGCTTGGTAATATCTCCGTCAATAAGGTTGAGTCGGTCTAAACAGAACGGCTCCATACCATAAAGTTCTACATCATTTAGAAGCAGATCGTCTATTTTCTCTAGTCTATTAACTTCATCATCAACATAAGGACTTAATCCGAACTTCCCATATAAACTGCGCAGATGTTCCTCTGTAATAAAATTTACTGCATCACTGGTTTGACCATAGGTACGTCCGCCTTCCGCAATACCTTCCTGTTCGTTTATAGTGCTTATTACATTTTCATCAAGCTTTTTACTGATGTTCCAAGGAGGACCGGCAACCTGAAAGTAACCGGCATCGGCGATCATATAGTCTACATTCATCCTTGTACCTATATATTTATCAATATCAAAACCTTTTACGAAAGTGACCGTAGTAGTCAATATAACCACTGCCAACGAGAGGGAAATTGTTGTAACTGCTGTCTTTTTACGGTTTCTTCCCATATTTGCCAATGCCATCTTATAAATGGAAGCCCCATTTTTAGCTTTACGTGTAGACTTTTTATTGCTTACGCCATCTGAATAGCGAAGCGCCTCAATGGGAGATACCTTAGCGGCCATTTTGCCCGGTTTACGGCACGAAATTATAACCGTTTCAAGTGAAAAAAGGGCAGAGGCAATGAAAATCCAAGGACTTACAGACAGGCTTCCCTTAACTACCCCATTTAAATTAGAGATTACAACAGGTGTAAGCACGGCTCCGGTTCCCCAGCCTATAAGCAGTCCTATGGGAATGCCTATCGCTGATAAAAAGAGTGCCTGCAAAAATACCATACGTCTAAGTTGCCGCCCCGTACAGCCTATAGTTTTTAACAGTCCATAAAAACGTATATCGTTGGATACGGAAATCTGAAATACATTATAAATAATTAAATATCCTGTAAACAATATTAAAAGCAGCATTGCAGCCATAGACAAGGCAGTTGCCGGGTCAAGACTGTCCGAAAGCTGCGCCCCCATATATCCCCAGTTTACGCCTATCGCAATATAGTTATCTTCTACCGGGTCTTCCGATTGATAACCATGGCGTTCCAGAATCGTCAGCAAATCTTGCTCAATATGAGAATCATTCTTAAACATCACATCCAGAGTATAAGTACCTAAAATACTGCCTTCATCCAGTTGTACATCCGGTTTTGCCAGTATTTCTTCCATACGGCTTTCGGGTATTATCACATGGCTTGCAACAATAGCACTATCATATTCCCACCAGCCGCACAGTGTAAAAGTCTCTGTGGTCTCGCTTCTGTCTGCATTAATAGTCATGGTAAATTCTGTTCCTATTTCGGGCTCCACTCCAAGTAAGGAAAGCACCCTTGTATCCGTTGCGGCTTCGTTAGAGCCTTCATGTGGAAAACGTCCCTCTTTGGGGTTTAGGAACATATACTTGTTATCATTTTCACTGGCCCAGCTTACCTCCACATGAGCTTTATTAAAAGGCTCTTTCTCAGGCATTCCGATAACACACCTGACGCCATACTCCTGAATAAGAGGGTCATCACACAGCTCCTCAACCTGCTCTTTGCTCAGATATTTAAAACAGCCATGACTATAACCGCCTACCATACGGAAATTGGACTGCTCGATACCATAAAGAATAGACATTGCAATAGTAAAAAGCGCGGTAAATAAAACCGCAGTCAGCGCAATTGCAATTATAGCTATTATATTTCTTGTCCTGGAAGACTTCATACTTTTGAAACTTATATTGCGTATACATTTTCTATTGGAAACATTAATACTCATCTTATATCATTCCTTTCTCTCTAACGACATCATTCGCACTGTATTGTATATACCTCATACTGCATAATTTTCGCCGGACTTGCTTATTATACGCCCGTCTTCAATTCTGATGATTCTGTCAGAAAGCTGCGCAATTTCCTCATTGTGAGTGATCATCACAATAGTCTGTGAAAATTTCTGGCTGGTAATCTTAAGAAGCCCCATTACATCCTGCGACGTTTTGCTGTCGAGATTTCCGGTGGGTTCATCTGCAAGGATGATAGCCGGCTTAGAAGCAAGCGCACGGGCAATCGCAACACGTTGCTGCTGACCGCCTGAGAGATTGTTGGACAGATTTTGAAGCTTACTCTGTAAGCCCAAAGTTTCTATAATAGTATCAATGTATTTTTTATCTATAGTACCGCCGTCAAGCTGTATCGGCAGTACAATATTTTCATAAACATTAAGTACAGGCACAAGATTATAATTCTGAAAAACAAAGCCGATTTTGCGTCTGCGGAAAATTGTAAGTTCTTCGTCTTTTAACGAAAAAATATCTTTTCCGTCCACTATGACGCTGCCGCTGGTAGGACGGTCCAGACCTCCAAGCATATGCAGAAGTGTGGATTTGCCGCTGCCGCTTGTTCCGACCACTGCAACAAACTCCCCCTTCTCCACTTCAATATCGACACCTGCCAATGCATTTACTTCATTTTCACCGCTGCCATAAATTTTTTTAAGATTGGATGTAGATAAAATGCTCATAGTTTTTCTCCTTATAAAAAATAATTGTATCTTTTATAAATGAATTTTACCAGCTTATTCTTTCCAAAATCTTTCCACGGAGAAAAAGAATCTTACAGTTTTGTAAGAAATAAATTAATAAGACTTATTATACATATTCGTAATAAAATCAATTGATATATTTACTCATTCGGCTATAATGATAATAAATATTAAATCAGCCGAGAGAGACATTTTTTGTAGAGGTACAATTTGTAGAGTTAGAGGTAATATTGTGAAAAATTCGATGCAGCTAAAAGCAATTTTCAAAAAGTATAAAATATTGATCTCCATTCTGGCAATTCTCTGTGTAACAGGTGTGGCGGCAGGCTTGCTAATGATTTCTTACACAGAAGGAAAAACTATATATCCGGAAT
The DNA here is from genome assembly GCA_022510525.1 of Lachnospiraceae bacterium. Classification (GTDB taxonomy): domain Bacteria; phylum Bacillota; class Clostridia; order Lachnospirales; family Lachnospiraceae; genus UBA3282. Next base: position 21,452 of record JAFLTH010000043.1, read on the forward strand.
ATTTTGCCCCAATAGTTCAAGAAATAGAAGCATCACGGGATGATATAAGGGAATCGCTATTTTATTCTATGAACAAATGGTGGGAGGACAGCATTGGAGTAGGAGCCTATGAGGATAAAGTATTTACCTGTTATATTGATGGAGAATATTATCCATTTGATCTGAAAGATGAACTTACCGATTCACAGGAATGGGAATGGATGGCCGCAGGTGTTTTTTACCGAGAGGGAGAAAACAGGGCATATGCTTGTCTGAGTGACTTTAATCCAACCCCAAGCGGAATGGAGCCGGTAGTAAGGAATCCTCAGTTGCTTCTTATTGACTTCTCTATGGATGATCCAAAAGATTATAATGTGACACCTTATACAATTGAACCATATGGGGAATTTGTATGGGTTGATGTGTGCTATCGCATAGGAAATAATATATATATTAAGTCGGAAAGTGCATATGATCTGGGCGTTATTAATCTGAATACAAAACAGTTTCATTATTGTGTAGAAGAATACTCTGCTATGAAAGAATATGCAGAGAAATTTATTCAGGAAAAATTTGCAGGTGAGAACTATTCAATGTATTCCTTAAGCGGTACTTTTGAACAGGACGGAGTAATAGTGTATTCAGCTACAATTACCGAAACGAGTGATGTCGCACCGGTTGGGATAGTTTTTAGCGCCTATAAGGATGGTAAGCTGCTTGCTTATATGGGTGTCGATTTGACAACAGCCGAGGTCTCGGATGGTATTGAAGTGGAGCTGGTGGAATAAATCGGCAAAAATACAGAAAAAGCAGCCCCTTTTCCCAGCATGGAAGAAAGCTTGATATACCCACCTTCCTTAGCAATTATCTCCCTCGCAAGATACAGCCCGATACCCACACCTTCCGTACCGGCCGCCTGCGGCGAGCGATAAAACCGCCTGAAAATCTGTGCCTGTTCCTCTTCGGAGATTCCAATTCCTGTATCAGTAATTTTTATACAGCAGAATATTTCATAGGCAATAACTTCTATAGCAACACTGCCTGTTTCAGTATACTTAATTGCATTGTCAACAATATTGCATATAGCCTCCAAAGTCCACTTGGCATCATAAATGACTTTAACATTTTCATCAGGAAAAACGATATCAAATTCCAACCCCTTACTGGATGCCTTAGGTGCAAGCTGCGTATATACTTCTTCAAGAAGCGGTGTCAAAAGTTCCGGTTTAGGATTCAAAGCCAGTATACCTGTCTCCAATCGGGACATTTTTATTAGAGAGATAATGAGGAAATTCAGTTTCTGAGCTTGAGCACTCAATGCACGGGTATATCCTGAACTTGTTTCATCCAAGTCCTGTTCCTGCATAAGTTCGGAATAAAGCATAATATTTGAAATTGGAGTCTTGGTCTGATGTGAAATATCGGAAATCAAAGTCTTGATTTTATTTTTCTCAAAGTCGGCATTTTTACGTTCCAATTCAACGTCGGCCAAATATCGTCCGAACTTAAACTCCATTGAGGACAACATAGATTCATCAATCTCTTCCGGATTAAAAGTTCCAGCGATTGCACTATCAAGCATCCGGTCTAAACGTTTCATTACATTTCCGGTTCGTATTCGATTTACAAGTGCAATAACTATGATAAGTGTTGTGCAGATAATACCTGCATAAAAAATATAGGTGTCATACACAATATTCATAAAATAATTCCCTTCTCAATTTATAATTTCAAAATGCATACCCTCAGTCGGCATTCCACACATATCCGATTCCATAAACAGTCCTTATATAATCCTGTGCGTCAAGCTTGTCCCGCAGTCTCTTTATAGCAACAGATAACGCATTTTCATCCACATATTCCGCTCCGTCACTCCAGACAAAATCAATCAGTCGTCCGCGAGTAAGCGTAATCCCTGCATTTTCAGTCAAAATATGCAGAAGTTTCTGCTCGGTTTTACTAAGTTCTATTGCAGTTCCTGCATGAGTAAATTCCATTCTTCTAAAATCAAAAATATAGTCATTCAAAACATAACGATATTCAGCATCACCGTCACTGCAATAAACAATACTGCTTTGACCATTGTTATCATCGGTACCGAAACGCCTCTTTTTACGAAGCTGCGCATTCACCCGCGCACGCAAAATGGCAAGGCTGAAAGGTTTGGTGATATAATCATCCGCGCCCAACTCCAGACCAGACACAATATCACTTTCCATATCATTAGCAGTCAAAATTATGACAGGAGTGTCATATTTTGTCTTTAATTCTTTAAGAAAGTCAAATCCGTTTCCGTCCGGAAGATTGATGTCTAATAATATTAAAGAATAGATATTCTGTTCCAGCTGCATTCTTGCGGTATTAATGCCGTTACAGCTCCGTGCATTGATTTGCTCGGATGAAAGCGCACGCATAAGTCCGTCTGCCAGAGCGGTGTCATCTTCTATGATCAGGATTGTGTTCATAGTAATACTCCTTTATATTTCTGCTTACTGTAATTATTATACTTAGCCTTGCAAAAAGCAATAAATATTTATGATTTGCATACCAGGCATCATAACAGCATAAATTTTAAAAAGAAAATAATGCAGGCATTCTATGACACAGCTTTTCACCCATTTTTCCAATATAATTATCCCGGTAATCATATTTTACATAATAGCATACGGCTTGGCATCCAAAACCAACGTATACGAAGACTTTATAAAAGGCGCAAAGGACGGTTTTCACACTGTAATACAAATTATGCCTACCCTGATTGGTCTGATGATTGCCGTAGGAATTTTGCGTGCCTCCGGTTTTCTTGATTTTCTTGCCGGTATATTTTCGGGAGTGGCAAAACATCTTGGCTTTTCCTCAGAGCTTGTACCGCTTATAATGATTAAAATGTTTTCGTCTTCGGCAGCAACGGGTCTGGTACTTGATATTTTTAAAAACCATGGTCCGGATTCCCTGCTTGGAATGACCACCTCTATTATGATGAGCTGTACGGAAACGGTATTCTATACTATGTCGGTCTATTACATGGCAGCCAAGGTAACCAAAACCCGTTACACTCTTACCGGAGCAATCATCTCAACCGTTACAGGAGTAGTGGCAAGTATAATTTTAGCAGGTATGATATAGAACTTAGATAAAATAAACAAAATAAGGGGTGAGTTGCCACCGCATCCGAAGCCCCGTTTTTGTT
>JAFLTH010000044.1 GCA_022510525.1 Lachnospiraceae bacterium
TCCTTATTAGCTAAGTCAAAGTGAATCCCTCACTTCCGCTAATGGAGTTTCATAAGTCTGGAGTTCAGACTTCATATTATCTAATTCTACCACTAAACGTCACCTTCTTCCACAACACTGTTTATATTTCTTGCCGGAGCCGCACGGACAGGGGTCGTTTGGATATACCTTGGCCTCCATACGTTTTACGGGTCCTTTGGGTGCGGAATCGTCTTTGTTGGTTCCCGTCACCTTAGCTACCTGCTCCCTCTCCACCTTCTGCTCAACGTGAACATGGAACAGCAGACGTACCGTTTCTTCCTTGATATTCTGAGTCATCTCATCGAACATCTCATAACCGCTGAGTTTATATTCCACAAGCGGATCTCTCTGTCCATATGCCTGCAGACCGACGCCCTGACGAAGCTGGTCCATATCATCAATATGGTCCATCCACTTTCTGTCAATAACTTTTAACAGGATGACACGCTCAATCTCACGGATTGCTTCCGGCTCAGGAAATTCCGCTTCCTTGCTTTCATACAACTTGACTGCCTCCTCTTTTAACTGCTGCTTGAGGCTGTTCTTATTATGCTTATTAACTCTTTCCGGTGTAACAGGCTGTAACGGAATAGTAGGAAGGAGCAGATTATTAAGTTCCGCAAAATCCCATTCGTCAAAGTCGCTGTCATCACCGATTGCAATATCTATACAATTCTCGGTGATATCAGTAATCATCTTATAGATGGCATCACGCATACTTTCACCGTTCAAAACGCGGCGTCTTTCTTCATAAATGATTTCACGCTGCTCATTCATTACCTGATCGTATTCAAGCAGATTCTTTCTGATGCCGAAGTTATTGTTCTCTATCTTCTTCTGTGCGGATTCAATCGCCTTGGTAAGAGCGCTATGCTCTATTTCCTGCCCTTCAGGGATTCCCAGTGCATTGAACATGGTAATCATACGCTCTGAACCGAAGAGACGCATCAAATCATCTTCAAGCGATATATAAAATCTGGACTCACCCGGATCTCCCTGTCTACCGGAACGTCCACGCAGCTGATTATCTATACGTCTTGACTCATGGCGCTCCGTACCGATAATCTTCAAACCGCCGGCTGCCCTGGATTCTTCATCCAGCTTGATATCGGTACCACGGCCTGCCATATTGGTAGCAATGGTAACCGCACCATGTATACCGGCATCTGCTACGATTTCAGCCTCCTGTTCATGGAACTTGGCATTCAATACATTATGCTGTATGCCTCTTTTCTTAAGTAAGGCGCTCAGTTCCTCGGAGGCTTCTATTGTAATAGTACCAACCAGTATCGGCTGCCCCTTTTGATGAGCTTCTACGATTGCATCCACAATTGCATTAAGTTTTTCTTTTCTGGTCTTATATACCGCATCCTGCCTGTCTTCTCTGGCTATTGCCTTATTGGTAGGAATCTCTACAACATCCATACCGTATATATCACGGAACTCTTTTTCCTCCGTTAATGCGGTACCGGTCATACCTGCTGTTTTGTCAAATTTATTAAAGAAATTCTGGAACGTGATAGTAGCAAGAGTCTTGCTCTCTCTCTTGACTTTAACATGCTCTTTTGCTTCTATTGCCTGATGCAGACCGTCTGAATAACGGCGGCCGGGCATAATACGTCCGGTAAATTCATCTACAATCAACACCTGATCATCTTTTACCACATAATCCTGATCGCGGAACATTAAGTTGTGTGCACGAAGCGCCAGAATTATATTATGCTGTATTTCAAGGTTTTCCGGATCGGCAAGATTCTCAATCTGGAAAAAGCGCTCAACCTTGCCTACACCCTGCAGGGTAAGGTTGACTATTTTATCTTTCTCATTAACGATAAAATCCCCTGTCTCTTCCCGTTCTACGCCCATAATCGCGTCCATCTTGGATAATTCTTCCATATCCTCGCCACGCACAAGCTGCCTAGCCAGAATATCGCAGGCCTCATACAATTTGGTTGATTTACCGCTCTGTCCGGAAATAATAAGCGGTGTCCTGGCCTCATCAATAAGAACCGAATCGACCTCATCGATGATGGCATAGTGTAGACCTCTGAGTACAAGCTGCTCTTTATATATGACCATATTGTCACGCAGGTAATCGAACCCCAGTTCGTTATTTGTTACATAAGTAATATCACAGTTATATGCTTCCCTGCGTTCCTCCGGCTTCATACTGTTTAATACGACTCCGACCGTCAGACCTAAGAATTCGTGAACCTGTCCCATCCACTCGGCATCACGCTTCGCCAGATAGTCGTTGACTGTTACAACATGCACGCCTTTACCCTCAAGCGCATTGAGATATGCCGGCAAAAGACAGGTCTGAGTCTTACCTTCACCGGTTTTCATCTCTGCGATACGTCCCTGATGAAGTATGATACCGCCAATCAACTGTACACGGTAATGCTCTGTCCTTAAGACTCTCCTTGCGGCTTCCCTTACGACTGCATAAGCATCGGTAAGTATGTCGTCCAGGGTCTCTCCGTCTTCCAATCTTTTCTTAAATTCTCTGGTCTTGTCCTTAAGCTGTTCATCGCTTAACTCCATCATTGAATCACGAAGAGATTCAATTTTATTGACCAGACCCTCAATTCTTTTTATTTCTCTCTCGCTATGAGTTCCGAAAACTTTCTGTACTAAATTCATGTCTGCTCCTATCTGCGCACAGATATACGCTTCCAACTGGAAAAAATTACATAAAAACACTAGATTATATTTTAGCAGATTTTCTACACAAATTCAACCTTTCTATACAATGTAAGACTAATCTGTTTTATTAATTATTTATTAATTTTTTTGCAGTTTTCTATTTGATTTTTCCCTATAGAAGTGTTACTATTCTTCTGTAAATATATTACAAAACATATGGAGGAAAATATGAGTAAGACTTTTAATGACTTAATATCAAAAGTATCTGAGTGCAGTGTAAAAAAAGTTGCCGTAGCTGTTGCTCAGGACAGCGCCGTTTTGGAAGCCGTAGCGGCAGCCAAAGAGCGCAAGATCGCAGAGGCGATTCTGGTCGGCGATGAAGACAAAATCAAGGAAGTGGCCGCTTCCATTAATATGAGCCTTGACGGTTATGAAATAATTGATGAAAAGGATAACTATACCGCAGCCCTGAAAGCCGTAGAACTGGTACACAACGGACAGGCTGATATGTATATGAAAGGTCTGATTGATACCAAATCCTTCTTAAAGAGCGTATTGGATAAGGAAGTGGGCCTAAGAACCGGCAAAACCTTATCACACGTATGTGTATTCGAAATCGATGGCATTGATCATCTTTTATTCTTAACGGATGTTGCGTTTATGACCTATCCGACTCTGGAGGAAAAGGTACATATCGTTGAAAATACGGTTGAAATCTGTCATGCCTGCGGCGTTCCCAATCCCAAGGTGGCTCCGCTTGCCGCTGTAGAGGTGGTTAATCCCAAGATGCCTGTTACCCTGGATGCAGAGGAGCTTACCAAGATGTGTGAAGAAGGTAAGATTACAGGCTGTATCATAGACGGTCCGCTATCCTTAGACCTTGCCATCGATCCCGAGGCAGCCAAACACAAAGGTGCTGAGGGCAGAAAGATTGTGGGAGATGCCGACGTACTTCTTTTCCCTGATATTCATGCAGGCAATCTTGTATACAAGTGCCTTGTACATACCGCAAAAGTTAAGAACGGAAACATTTTGACCGGTACTAAAGCCCCGGTCATCCTGACTTCACGTTCCGATGACTTTGAGACCAAGGTAAACTCCATTGCACTTGGCGCTGTTGTGGCTGAAGCAATGTCTAAATAATAGAAAGCACGCTTCGTGAACTTTCTATTGTCATGAATAAAAAAGAAAGGTGGCTGTAAAAATGGCTGTAAAAAGTTTGATAATTAATCCCGGTTCTACATCAACTAAGATTGGCGTATTTGAAGACGAAACTCTCCTATTTGAGGAGACTTTGAGGCATTCTACTGAAGAAATCGCGAGATACGCTTCGATTGTAGACCAGAAAGACTTCAGAAAAGATATTATTATTAACCTTTTAAAAGAAAAAAATTTTGATATCAATTCCCTGAATATGATAGTAGGCCGCGGGGGTATGCTTAAGCCTATACCGGGCGGAACGTATGAAGTAGGCGATGAGCTGCTTGAAGATTTAAAAATCGGCAAACAGGGACAGCATGCATCCAATCTGGGCGGCATTCTTGCAAGGGAAATCGGTGATTCAATCGGCGTACCGTCATATATTGTAGACCCTGTCGTGGTTGACGAACTTGCACCTGTATCCAGATACTCAGGCGTGCCGGAATTACCAAGAACCAGCGTGTTCCATGCACTGAATCAGAAAGCGGTTGCAAAGCGTTATGCCAAGGAAACCGGCAAAGCCTATGACTCCCTCAACCTGATTGTTGTCCATATGGGCGGAGGTGTTTCGGTAGGTGCCCACAAAGCGGGTAAAGTAATCGATGTATTCAATGCTTTGGACGGCGATGGCGCCTTCTCTCCTGAAAGAGCCGGTGCTGTTCCAAGTGGCGCACTGATTAAAATGTGTTTCTCAGGTAAATACACCGAAAATGAAGTTTATAAAAAATTCGTCGGCAACGGCGGTTTTAATGCCTACTGCGGAACAAATGATATGCGGGACGTTGCCAAGATGGTAGACAACGGTGATGAAAAGGCTGCAGAAGTACGTGAGGCTTTTATAACTCAGGTAGCAAAGGATATCGGCTCAATGGCCTGCGTTCTGAACGGAAAAATCGACCAGATTATCGTTACCGGCGGGATCGCATATGACAATACTGTCATTTCCGGTTTGAAAGAAAAAGCAGGCTGGATTGCTCCTATGACGATTTATCCCGGCGAGGATGAACTGCTTGCACTTGTTCAAGGCGGTCTTCGGGTTCTGAATGGGGAAGAGAAAGCAATGACATATTAATATATGTTATAATACTTAATAAAGCTGCCGGGATTGTTACCAGCCCCGGCAGCTTTACAATTTTAGTCTGTTATTTCTAAATTATCCTCTATCTGTCTCCCTGCATAATCAAGATGGAAGCCATCCGCATAAATAAGCTCAGAAACCGGAACAATCTCATATCCCTGCTCTTCCAGTTTAGTTATAAGTGTATCTAACGCCTGAGCCGTATAATCTGCACCATTATGGCAGAGTATAATGCTGCCGTTTCCAAGATTTTTATGCTTGGTCACCGTTTCAATAATAGAATCTACACCTTTATTCTGCCAGTCCAGAGAATCCACATCCCATTGTATAGCATAGTATCCGCAATCCTTTGCCACATTTATGACATCATTGTCATAATCTCCGTAGGGTGGACGGAACAAGTACATATCATAACCGGTGAGTTCTTTCACTTTCCGATGAACCGACATTAGTTCCTCTTCTTTATCCCCATTAGATAATTGACTCATATTCTTGTGATTCTCACTATGATTCCCCAGGTCGTGTCCCGCAGCCAGAACCGCCTTCGCATCATCCGGATAACTTTCAACCCAGCCTCCGGTGGCAAAAAATGTGACATGTATGTTATGTTCTTCCAAGATATCAAGAATCTCCTGAGTATCTTCCGCACCCCATGCGGCATCAAAGCTGAGAGCCACTTTATTTTCTTCCGTGTCAACGCAGTAAATCGGAAGTTCTCTGCCGTTTACATTGTTGTTCATTGTGGACTTATCCCCGAAAGCCGTTACTTTGCCGGGAATCTCGATATCTGAAGCTTTTTCATCCGACTGCTCATTTGAGCCATCATTTGATTCAGTATCCAAGGACTCATCCTGATTTTCACTCTGACCGGCGTTATCGCCCGTAGTTTGTTCCTCTGATTGAAGCATTTCATCATCGATGCTTTCCTCTTCTCCCGATTTTATCTCAATTACTCCTGTGTTCGTATTTTCCCCGCATCCTGCCAGCACGATTGAAAGCAGAATAACCGGTATCATATGTATTTTTTTCATATTTTGCTCCTCTTTTTTAGAAACTTATTCTTCAATCAAATTGTTCCGAGCAGCCAAGGATGTAGATACATCCTTCCCCCTCCGCAACAAACTAATTTATAACCACCACGGACCTGGATGTCAACAATATTGCGAGCACAATCATTATGACCCACAAAATAACACCTACGGTTTTTAATATCCTCCAGAACTTCTTACTCTTATTTTTCTCCTCATCATCAATATACATATCCATCATCTGCATTATCTTCCCATCCTCTCGTTAAAACTTTATCTTTTAGTATCCGCAGTTTTTTCCCTCTTATGAGAAGATAATACATTTTCCATGCATCAAAACAACATCATTTTTGCATCAAATTTGCATCATTTGCAAAAAACAATAGAAAGCACAAATAGTGTACTTTCTATTGCTATAAATGTACTTTTATTATTTTCAGTCGCTTTTATGACACGCGTGTCATATCACTTAGTGATGGAACAATCTAATACCGGTAAAGCACATAGCCATACCATATTTATTACAGGTTTCAATCACATTATCATCCCTGACTGAGCCACCCGGCTGTGCCACATATTTTACGCCGCTCTTATGGGCGCGCTCAATATTATCACCAAACGGGAAAAATGCATCGGAGCCGAGAGCCACATCGCTCATACCATCCAGCCAGGCACGCTTTTCCTCTCTGGTAAAACGTTCAGGCTTTACTTTGAATATCTTCTGCCACGCACCGTCAGCCAATACATCCATATCATCATCTCCAATGTATAAATCAATGGAATTATCCCTGTCTGCGCGGCCGATTCCGTCTATAAACTGCAGTCCCAGCACCTTGGGTGACTGACGCAGATACCAGTTATCGGCCTTGGAACCTGCAAGTCTGGTACAATGGATTCTGGACTGCTGCCCTGCGCCGATTCCGATTGCCTGTCCGCCTTTTACATAGCAGACCGAATTGGATTGAGTATATTTTAACGTAATCATTGCTATTGCAAGGTCAATCTTAGCCTGTTTGGGTATATCCTTATTGTCTGTGACTATATTATTGAAAAAGTCATCATCAATATTAAGTTCATTTCTTCCCTGCTCAAAGCTTATGCCATACACCTGCTTTACTTCAAGCGGCTCAGGTACATAGTTCGCATCAATTTCTATTACGTTATAATTACCTTTCTTCTTCGCTTTAAGGATTTCCAATGCTTCGGGTTCATATCCCGGAGCTATCACTCCATCGGAAACCTCGCGTTTAATGATTTGGGCAGTTGCGACGTCGCATACGTCGGACAGGGAAATAAAATCACCAAATGAGGACATTCTGTCTGCTCCTCTGGCTCTTGCATAAGCATTTGCAAGCGGTGTAAATTCCATATCCAGATCGTCCACCCAGTAAATTTTCTTTTCAATATCCGTCAATGGAAGTCCTACCGCTGCACCTGCCGGAGATACGTGTTTAAAAGAAGTTGCTGCCGGAAGTCCCGTGGCTTTTTTCAACTCCTTAACCAGCTGCCAGCCGTTAAAGGCATCCAGAAAGTTTATATATCCCGGTTTTCCGTTAAGTACCTTAATCGGAAGCTCACTCCCGTCCGCCATAAAGATTCTCGACGGTTTCTGATTGGGATTACATCCATATTTTAACTCTAATTCGTTCATGCCGTATCCTTTCTAATTCAATCCATCATACATTCTTATTCACTATACGCGTATCGTACTTACCGGTTTCTATCTCAATATATCTTACAAAAAGTGAAACCTTATTTTCCTCATTCAGATTATTCCATACCATCTGAGTAAAGCTGTCAATATCGCCCTCTATACCTACCAATGCAGGTTCTCCCTCAAAACTCGGGAGCGGATTGCCGTCTCCCATATATGTATGGATAAAATGTCCTTCTCCTGATATAGGATTTTTGTATGCAAAAGTATATCTGTTGCAGGCTGAAGGGTTTCCGTTATTACTTTTTAAAATCGACATAGCATAGTTATAGCTTCCGTTTTCAATTTTCATAATTCCGGATATACGGGGTGTATAGTTGGGCGCATCGGGTTCAAATTCCCTTGTCCTGAGAGCCTGTTCGAAGGTCTGGCCCTTGTCCATCAGCTCATAAATCGTGTCTGTCTGGTCACCGTTGGTAACTATAGTCTTATTGCCAAGTACTCTGACAGGCGCATATATGATAAGGCTGGGGTCTTCCAATTTGGACGGGTCATATGCCTGAGTCCTTATGCCCTCGCCTTCCGTTACAAAAATACGGTTTCTGCTGTTTTCACTTCTTCCCATGATAAAATAAGCGGTCACCGCATATTTCCCATCCGCGGATTTGCCTATTACAATTCCTCTTCCGGGATATGTGCTTGCAGATAATTCACTTGCTAACGATACCTTATTCATAGTAATACCTATACCTTTCTCTCAACCCACGATGTTTGTTTAGGCATTGATAATGCATAACAAACTCGCAGACAAACTACGTTTGTCTTATTCGTCAACGCTATAGTTAGGTGCTTCCTTGGTAATATGGATGTCGTGCGGATGGCTTTCCCTGAGCGCTGCCGCAGAAATCTTGACAAACCTGCTGTTCTGCTTAAGTTCCTCAATGGTTGATGCTCCGCAGTATCCCATACCGGAACGGATTCCGCCCATAAGCTGGAATACCGTATCTTCTACGGTTCCTTTATAAGCAACACGACCTTCCACTCCTTCAGGCACCAGTTTTCTTGCATCCGTCTGGAAGTAACGGTCTTTGCTGCCGTTTTCCATTGCCGCAATGGAGCCCATACCGCGGTATACCTTGTATTTTCTTCCCTGATATAATTCAAAAGTTCCCGGACTCTCGTCACAGCCGGCAAAAATACTTCCCATCATGCAGACATTACCGCCTGCCGCAATAGCCTTGGTCATATCTCCCGAATATTTGATACCGCCGTCGGCAATAATCGGAATACCATAGTCCTTAGCCACTTCATAACAATCCATAATTGCGGTAATCTGCGGGACACCGATACCCGCAACCACTCGTGTAGTACATATGGATCCGGGACCGATACCTACTTTTACCGCATCTGCTCCTGCATCAATCAATGCCTTGGTTGCCTCGCCGGTAGCTACGTTTCCGGCAACTACCTGTATATCCGGATATGCATCTTTTATCATTCTAAGACAGCGAAGTACATTTTCGGAATGCCCATGTGCGGAATCAAGTACAATAACATCCACCTTGGCGTCAATGAGGGCTTTTACCCTGTCTAAAACATTGGCTGTAATTCCTACACCTGCGCCGCATAAAAGCCTTCCCTGCTCATCTTTGGCAGAAAGTGGATATTTTATCGTTTTTTCGATATCTTTTATGGTTATAAGTCCGGTAAGATTATAATCATCATCTACAATAGGAAGCTTCTCTTTCCTTGCTTTTGCAAGTATCTGTTTTGCTTCGTCTAAAGTGATTCCTTCTTTTGCGGTAATCAAACCTTCAGAGGTCATTGATTCTTTAATTTTCTTGGAAAAATCTAACTCAAATTTTAAATCACGATTTGTTATGATACCTACCAGCTTCCTGCCTTCGGTAATAGGTACACCGGAAATTCTAAATTTTGCCATCAACGCATCGGCATCTGCCAGCGTATGTTCCGGTGTAAGGGAAAAGGGATCTGTAATGACACCGTTTTCAGAACGTTTTACTTTGTCAACTTCTTCTGCCTGCGCCTCAATCGACATATTCTTATGTATAATGCCGATTCCGCCCTGTCTGGCCATTGCGATTGCCATTCTATGCTCAGTTACCGTATCCATACCGGCACTCATCATAGGAATGTTCAGTTTGATTTTCTTTGTAAGCCATGTTGTTAAGTCTACCTGATTGGGAATTACCTGAGAATAGCTTGGAACTAAAAGCACATCATCAAAAGTAATACCTTCGCCAATAATCTGAGCCATTTTCTCTCCTCCTTATTCTATTGTAAACTAAGTCCATTGTAACCTATTCTGTAAATACCTTACGCGGAGCAACCAAACGGATAGCTTTAAGCATTTCCGGATTGGGCTCCCAGATAACCTGGATATTACCCTCATAAATCATTACAAACCTTTTATCCGGACTGTCCACATACCCCGAACTGAAATCAACTGTCTTTTTCACGGTAAGGTTTCGATAACTATCCAAATGATGGGAATTGATGGGAGCAATAATCTCCATTCTTTCCATATTATAAGAAGCAGCCTTCTTACGCTTGCTTTTCGCCATAATTTTATCAACACTGATTTCTTTGTCAAGATACAGGTACTCATATTCGATATCCGCATTCATATAAGCAAAATATGCTCCTATGCCTGTGATGATTGCAACCAGAAAGCCCGGCACAAAACCAACCCCTATCAAACAGAAAATCACGGTAAGCATTATAAGCAGAGTCTTTATAAAATTTCTGATAAAAGAGGGTTTCCTTGCAACAAGACATTCCACATATGTTTCACTTACCATAAAATATTCGTTCCCTTCATTTGAGATTGAGACTATTTAAGACTATTTAAGATTTTAAATGTATCATTATCATATAACAAATCAGAGAAAGTTGCAAGAGAATTGACATCATTTCCCTAAAACAGTAAGATATATGGAGAATATCATTAAGAAGCTAATGAAATCACATAAATTATTAAAGAACGTATCATTTAAAAGGAGTATTTTCCATGTCAAACCAGAATTCCGTTAATGGCGAAATAAGAGAACAACTGCAAAAACTTAAAGATATGAGTTTTAAAAAGAAGCTTGGATATTTATGGCATTATTACAAAATCCATGCAATCATAACGGTTCTTGTCGTTGCCTTTGCAGCTTCCTTCATATACCATCTGGCAACACGCAAAGATTATGCCTTCTATGCAATCCTTCTTAATGCCGAGACTCCTTATATAGATTATATGGCATACAGTGATGCATTTGCGCAGTATGCCGGCTTTGATACGGATAAGTATATGGCTTTCTTTGACACATCATCCAAGATTTCAGAAAGTTATTATAATCAGGATTCCGCTTCCAATACCGATAAAATTTCGGCAATGATATATACCGGAACAATAGATGTTATAGTTGCGGATACTTATGCATTTGAATATTATGCACAGAGCAACAGCTTCGTTAATCTGGAAGATGTCCTGCCGAAAGATATACTCGATAAATATAGAGACTTCCTATATTATACAGATTATGACACATGTGTCACTTTTGAAGACACATATGCTCCGGAAGAAATACCGGACCGTGACACATATATCATAAACCACCATACAACCGAAGATATGAAAAAGCCGGTCCCTGTGGGAATCTTTCTTACCAAAGAAAGCAATCTCTTAGAAACCGGCTGCTATGATTATTTGGAGCAGAATGAAGTTACCTATCAGGGTTATCCGTCGGAAGTTATTCTGGGTATCCCGGTAACCGCCAGCGATCTTGATATTATACTTACATTCCTTGAATTTCTTGAGGAGTAAAATATCATTATAGTAATTCCTTTAATATTTTATTTACCATACCGGGGTCGGCCTTGCCCTTCATTGCCTTCATAGTCTGGCCAACCAAAAAACCGATGGCTTTTTCTTTTCCGTTGTGGTAATCCTCAACCGACTGTGGATTATTCGCAATGACATCTTCAACGGTCTTACGCAGGGCACCCTCGTCATTAACCGTTTTAAGCCCATGTTCTTCAACATATTTTTCGGGATCGATATCATTGTCAAACATTACCTCAAAAACCTCTTTTGCCACTGAACCGTTTATGACATTAGTGTCAACTAATGCAATCAGTTTGGCAAGATTCTCCGGAGAAAATCTTAAATCTTCCGCATCAACTTCCTTTTCCTTTATAAGACGTAGGGTCTCACCCATCAGCCAATTGGAAACCTTCTTGGGTTGAGCACAGATAGCTACGGTTTCTTCAAAGATATCCGCCATATGCTTGGTTCCTGTAATGATCTCAATATCGTAATCGGGAATTTGGTACTCCTCTTTATATCGAAGCATCTTTTCCGTACGAAACTCCGGCTGTTTGGCGCGTATCTCATCAAGCATCTCATCGCTTACAACGATAGGCACCAAATCCGGGTCCGGAAAATATCTGTAATCCTGGGCATCCTCTTTGCTTCGCATTGCATATGATTCACCTTTTGTATCATCCCAGCGTCTGGTCTCCTGAATCACTTCTTTTCCTTCTTCTATCAAATCAATCTGGCGTTCTCTTTCTCCTTCAATCGCTCTTGTAATTGCCTTAAAAGAATTCAGATTCTTCATCTCTGTTCTGGTTCCAAAGGTCTCCGTTCCAGCTTCACGTACGGAAAGGTTGACATCAGCCCTCATTGAGCCTTCCTGAAGTTTACAGTCCGATGCTCCGAGATACTGTATTATAAGGCGCAGTTTTTCAAGGTAGGCAATCACTTCTTCGGCACTTCGCATATCCGGTTCGGAAACAATCTCTATAAGCGGAACACCCGAGCGGTTATAATCTACCAGCGAACAGTCCTCCCATTCGTCATGGATGAGCTTTCCGGCATCCTCTTCCATATGAATCTCATGTATTCCTACTATTTTCTTACCGCCCTCTTTTGTTTCAATCTCCACGCCACCGTTTCTGCAGATTGGAAGATAGAGCTGCGAAATCTGATAGTTCTGCGGGTTATCCGGATAAAAGTAGTTCTTTCTGTCAAATTTACCGTACCTGGTAATCTCGCAATTAGTTGCCAGCCCCACCGCAATTGCATATTCCAATACCTGCTTATTAAGTACGGGCAAAGATCCCGGCATTCCGGTACAGACCGGACAGGTATGAGTATTGGGTTCCCCTCCAAATTCGGTGGAACATCCGCAGAAAATCTTGGTCTTGGTCGCCAGCTCCACATGAACTTCAAGGCCTATGACGGTTTCATACTCTTTTGCCATATCAACCCACCTCCTTTACTGCCATAGGGAATTCACCTCTGGCCTTTTCATAAGTATAGGCTGCTCTGATCAACTTCTTTTCTTCAAAACAATTTCCTATAAGCTGTAGACTGATCGGCAAACCGGCTTTGTCTTTTCCGCAGGGCAGGCTTATACCCGGCAGTCCTGCAAGATTGACGGCTATGGTATAAATATCTCCCAGATACATCTTAATCGGATCGGCAAGGCTTGAGCCAAGCTTAGGCGCCGTAGTGGGAGCTACAGGTCCCAGAATTAAATCATACTTTTCAAAAGCTTCATCAAAGGCTTTTTTGATCAAGGCTTTTACCTTGAGTGCTTTAAGATAATATGCATCATAATAGCCTGAACTCAATACAAAAGAGCCCAGCATAATGCGACGTTTTACTTCTTCACCAAAGCCTTCGGAACGGGTCTTTTTATACATATTGTGCAGTCCCTTGAAGTCACCGGTACGGTAACCGTATTTAATACCGTCAAAACGCTCCAAATTGGAACTTGCCTCAGCTGCCGCTATTGTGTAGTAGGTTGGAATCGCATAATCCACAAGGCTTAAATCAAAGTATTCTATTATGGCACCCTTCTCTTCCAAAACCTTGGAAGCGCCGAGAACAGCATCCTTCACTTCTCCATCCAGTCCATCTCCAAAATAGTCATTTGGTATGCCTATCCGCATACCTTTTACATCATCACTCAAGGCTGCCATAAAATCCGTATCCTGCCGTGCAACTGAAGTTGAATCTTTTTCATCATGAGAGGTTATGGTATTAAGAATTGCAGCACAGTCGGTCACATCCTTTGCCAGGGGACCAATCTGGTCTAAAGAAGAACCATAGGCAATCAAACCGTAACGGGATACCAAACCATAAGTGGGTTTCATACCTACAACACCACAAAACGATGCCGGCTGCCTTATTGAGCCGCCGGTATCGGAACCAAGCGCATAGAAACATTCTCCCGCTGCCACCGCTGCCGCCGAACCTCCCGATGATCCCCCCGGCACATGCTCAGGATTCCATGGATTTTTTGTCACTCCATATGCGGAAGTTTCCGTTGTAGAACCCATGGCAAACTCATCCATATTGGTTTTACCAATGATAATCGCTCCTGCTTTTTGAAGATTTATAACAGCCTCAGCAGAATAAGTCGGGATAAAATTTTCAAGTATTTTTGACGAACAGGTGGTCAGCATACCCTTGATACACATATTATCTTTAATTGCAACCGGTACACCTGCCAGCGGCCCCGTTAATTTTCCCGCTTCAATTTCGGCCTGCACCGCCTCCGCCTGTTTCAAGGCAGCGTCTTTATCAATCGTAACATAGCAGTGATAAGTATCTTCTTTTGCATCTATCTGCGCAAGCACTTCCTTAAGCGCAGCCACTGCAGTCGTCTTTCCATCCTTTATCGCCGCGGCAAGTTCCACCGCGGTCATATCAAGTAGACTCATTTTACCGGCACCCCCTCTTACTCAAAAGTCCGTGGCACCATAAACATTCCATCCTTTTGTTCCGGCGCATTCGACAATAACTCTTCCCTTGTGTCATAGTTCGACACAACATCCTCCCTAAATACATTCTGTATCGGAAAAACATGTGACATCGGCTCCACACCATCAGTATCCAACTCCCCAAGTTTATCTATATAATCCAGCATCCTGCCCATATCCTTCTTCGCCTGCTCCTTTTCTTCATCGGAAAGCTCAAGCTTGGCAAGTATGGATACATATTCTATTGTTTCATCATTAATTATATTTGCCATTTAATCCTCTCCTTTCTCACATCAAATTCGCACGTACATTTTACTGAGTTCGTCCGCATTGCGCAACTTACTGCCTAATCTTGATATGCACTTCCCGAAGCTGCTGCTCCGTAACCTCATTCGGCGCCCCGCACATAAGATCCTGTGCCGTACCGCTCATAGGAAATGCGATTACCTCCCTGATATTCTCTTCATTTCTAAGCAGCATTATTATGCGATCTACACCCGGGGCCATACCTGCATGCGGCGGAGCCCCAAACTGGAATGCATTATAAAGTGCACCAAATTTATTCTTTAAAGTCTCCTCATCATAGCCCGCAATCTCAAAAGCCTTTACCATGATATCCATGTCATGGTTACGTACCGCACCCGAAGAAAGCTCCACGCCGTTACACACTATATCATACTGATATGCCAGAATATCCAAAGGGTCTTTGGTGTTAAGTGCTTCCAATCCTCCCTGCGGCATGGAAAATGGATTGTGTGTGAAACCTATCTGCTTAGTGTCTGTATCCAGCTCAAACATCGGAAAATCATTTACATAACAAAAACGATAGGCATTTTTTTCTATCAGATCAAGTTTAGTACCAAGCTCGGTACGTATCTGCCCCGCATAATATGCCGCCCGCTCTTCCTTATCTGCAATAAAGAAAATCGTATCTCCTGCCGATAAGTCAGCCAGCCTGGCAAGTTCCGGTTTTAATTCATCCGGAATAAATTTATCTATAGGCCCCTTATATGACATATCTGTTTCCACTTCCAGATATCCAAGTCCGCCCATTCCCATATCGGTAGCAAATTTCAAAAGTTTTTCATGAAAGCCCTTGGACATCTCAGCATGAACTTTTATCGCCCTGACTGTCCTATTATGGAAGGGTTTGAATGAACATTGTTGAAAAAAGTCGGTTAAATCGATAATGCGCAATGGATTTCTCAGGTCAGGTTTATCCGTACCAAACTCCAGCATAGCCTGCTTATAGCTTATTACAGGGTAAGGCGCCTTGGTCACTTCGAAGCCTTCCGGCGCAAATTTTTCAAACGTTGCGCTTAAAACTTCCTCTCCTGCTCTGAAAACATCTTCCTGGGTTGCAAAGCTCATTTCGAAATCCAACTGATAAAATTCTCCCGGCGAACGGTCGGCACGGGCATCCTCATCACGAAAACACGGCGCAATTTGGAAATATTTGTCAAAACCTGATGCCATCAATAACTGTTTGTACTGCTGCGGTGCCTGAGGAAGTGCATAAAATTTACCCTTATACTTTCTGGACGGAACTATATAATCCCTTGCACCCTCCGGAGAAGACGCACACAGGATAGGGGTCTGAATTTCCAGAAATCCCATTTCCGTCATTTTCTCACGAAGAAAACTTATTACCTGAGAACGGAAAATTATATTGTCTTTTACTTTTTTATTTCTCAAATCCAGATAACGGTATTTAAGCCTTACTTCTTCCCTTGTTTCCTTGGAAGTCATAACTTCAAACGGAAGTTGCTTATAAACCTTTCCAAGAACTTCTACCTTGTGCGCCTCCAGCTCAATTGTTCCTGTAGGAAGTTTTGGGTTGTAAGTTTCCTCGTCACGTTTCTCAATAAGGCCTTCTATTGAAATGCACATTTCTCTGGATAGTCCGTCAAGCAGAGAAGTATCTCTCATAACCACCTGCAGAACACCGTACATATCCCTGAGATCCACAAATGACACTCCGCCGTGGTCTCTGATATTCTCCACCCAGCCTGCAACCTTAAGTTCCTTACCGATATCCTGCTCGCTTATTTGTTTGATTGTTACGTCTCTGTAAATGTTTTCTGTTTTCATTTTAATCTGCCCCTCTTTCTTTGTCTGTAATTTTTCTGACTTCCGGGACTTTTTTATATGAAAAGAGTTTCTGCCTCAGCACTTTTATATAACATAAAAAAGTCCCGGAATACAATCTCTGTATTCCGGGACGGATAATCATTTAATTCTTATCCGCGGTACCACCCGCATTGACAAGCCGCCATCTCAAACAAGATGTTTGATCGCCCTGCCCACTCTAACACTTAACGCGTGTAACGTATTATCCTACTATAAACTTCAATATCCGAGGATATTTGAAAGTCTGTTCAGATAATCTGCTCCGGAGTGTTCCCAGTCCTTACTTCCCACAAACAGCGCTCTCAGTCGGTGACGCCGTATTCCTGTCGTTTTCCATAAGGCGAGTCTCTTTCATAGCATTTATATTTATTATATAATTGTATACCACAATTATTGTATACCATAATTTAATTAAAAATGCAACTACTTTTTATTTATTTTTATCAAAAATAGAGAACGGTTACTGTACCGTTCTCTATTTTATCCGATATTCATTTAATACATATTAATTATTCGGTCCGACATACTCTGCATTACCAAAGCCAAGAATCATCATAAAGATGAAATTAAAGAATAAAAGTCCAAGACCAAAATACCATTCCTGGCCGAATGCTTTAGCCAGCTTGAAGCATAATATAATAGCCATAATAGCATTAACACAGGGAACAAATGTTAATAAGAATAACCATCCGTTGCCAAATGACATTTCAAACATGCAATACAGATTGTAGAACGGAACAATTGCTCCCCAGCCCGGTTTTCCTGCCTTAACAAAAACCTTCCACATTCCTATCAACGAAACTACGAGCATTGCCAACCCTACAAGAAAATATATGCCGGCTGCTGCCGCTCCAACCGCAGCTCCTCCTGCTGCTGCATTATACAGCATATCTACATCTGAATAACTCATCTTTCTCCTCCTTAGAAAAATAAAATTTATTTAATATGTATATACATATTACTTGTTTTATTCTATTTTATTTTTCTACATTTAGCAACATATATTTTAATTTTTTTCCAGCCTTCTTACCAGATAGCAAAACTCATCCTTATATTCATCCGATTTGGTATCTATGGTCTTAAGTCTGTCAATTACGGTGCGCATCGTTGCATCTCCTTTGTACTCGCTGTTATTTACTACAAGCCCAAACTCCGCTACCGCCATGGCAAACTGCATATCCTTGCTTGGAGTTTTTACATATTTTACCTTATCCACCGGATAGGATTGTAATTTGCTTGTTGAACTGCCGGGATTTTTGTATCGTATATTAACGGTGAACCATTCCTCATTGGGAAGTTTCTTTTCCTTTGCATATTTGAGTGTGGTTCCGGAATAAGTAGTTGCGGCATCTGCCGTCACAATTTCATAAAGAGCCGTAACCGTATGGCCTGCGCCCACTTCTCCGGCATCTTTTGTATCGTCCGCAAAGTCCTGTTCAGCAAGCTGCCTGTTTTCGTAGCCTATCAAACGGTAACCTGTTACCACATCAGGGTTAAACTCTACCTGAAATTTCACATCCTCTGCCACCGTTACAAGGGTTGCTCCCATTTCCTCTACCAAAACCTTTTTAGCCTCTGTCAGGGAATCGATGTATGCATAGTTACCGTTTCCTTTATCTGCAAGAGTTTCCATCTTATTATCCTTAATATTACCGGTTCCAAATCCAAGCACGGAAAGATAAACTCCCGATTTTTTCTTCTCGGTAATAAGTTCCTCAAGTTCCTCCTGTGTGGTCAATCCTACATTCAAATCACCGTCGGTTGCCAGAATGACTCTGTTGTTACCGCCTTTGATAAAATATTTTTCCGCAATACTATATGCTGTGATAATTCCTGAACTGCCATCGGTAGAACCGCTGGCTTCAAGCCCGTTAACGGCCTCCAGTATTGTTTTATCCTCGGAACCGTTTACACCTTCCAAAACCACACGATCTTCACTTGCATATACAACAATTGATACTTTATCCTTGGAAGTAAGATTCTCTGTCAACAGTGAAAATGAACGCTGCAATAAAGGCAGCTTATCATCATCATACATTGAACCTGAGACATCTATCAAAAATACAAGGTTTGAGGGCTTGGCTTCCGAAAAATCTATTTTTTGGGTTTTAAGTCCTATCATTGCAATCTTGGTATTGGCATTCCATGGGCAATCGGCAATCTGTGTAGTTACTCCAAAAGGCTCTCCTTTTTTAGGCAGGGCGTAATCATAATCAAAATAATTGAGAAGTTCTTCAATTCTCACAGCACCCTCCGGAATATCTTCAAGACTGTATCCCCATTCAATCATCCTGCGCAGATTGCTGTAAGATGCGGTATCCACATCTGCGGAAAAGGTAGAAAGCGGATTGAGCGCAACCGATGTAAAGCCCATTTCATCTATTTCATTGTATTCTTCGCCATTTGGCTCCCCATAGCAATATGTGTAAGGAGCACAGTCTTCCACTTCCGCATCATACATTGCAGATTGGCTGCGTTTTTCTGCCTTATTACTATATAAGGAATCGGCAGCATCGTTTATGGACTGTTCTACTGATGCGGATGAGCCGCTTAAGCTGTCTGATGGATCGGCAGATTCGGCTGCTTCTCCGGCTGCTTCATAAGTTCCGCCATCATTATCATTTGTGACACTTGTGTCATTTTCCGCATTTGTATTGCTGTTTTCAGACAGTTCCGGTGCGGTCGTTTGATTGTCCTTTGCACTTCCACATCCGGACAATGCACTAATCGTAAGCACAATCGTAAGTATCAGACAAATATTTCTTTTAATTGTTTTTTTCATAAAAATTCCTCCCTTTTTGGCTTCGTATCTTTGCCTTATATAATAGATACGGTTAGGGAGGAATATTTTTATGGGTTTTTTTGTAAAAATTTTAAAATATTTTAATTTGCGGATATTACAACAAATCTTCCGTTTTCAAAAGCATCCGAAGTCTGAACGCTGCCATCGTTATTTGTTTCGGTATCATCAATTTCTTCATAACGAAGAGATACTGCATAGCTTTCTTTGGCTTTCAGAGCCTTCTTGGTTCTTGACGATACATAGAAATCATATTGGGTATCGGCGTTACATATAATGCTTATTTCCATACCGTCATTTAAAAATCCGTTATCATCCTGCTGTTTTACAACCGCTTTATATGTTACTTCCTTACCGGATACCGAGCCTTGTATGATTTCTATTACTACACCATTCAGAACCTGACCGTTTTCAAGAACCTCTGACAAATCATTGGAAGCAGCATCACTCATCTGCTTGTATTCTTCCTGCATATCCTTAGAAGCTGCCGAATCATTTACCGAATCGGCACTATCGGCATTTGCCGATGCCTGCTCCCGTTTAGAGTTATCCTGAGTATCCATAGTACCTTCACTTTCCGACCTTACAACGTTTTCTTCCATATCTGATGCCTCTGCCTCGGCTATCATATTTGAATTTAATTCCTCTTCCTCATTTGTCATCATTTCTGACGCAGGTGTCATATTTGAGCCAACAGCTGCATCTGCACTTGCGTCAGCATCGCTTCCTGCAATGCCTGACAGACCGTTGTCGGCAGCGGGTGAGGCAGATCCGCTATAATTATTCTTACGTCCTCCTATGTTTCCTATCACAAGTGAAATCGCGGGAAGAATTACTGCTATGCAAAGGCAGGCAGCCGCAAGCGTTCCCCATCTGCGCCATGCAGGTCTTTTTGCTGATTTATATGCATTAGAAGTCCCCTTACCGTTAGCCAAAACCGGGGCTGCCGGATTTTTCTCGGAAAGACCGGCTTCTATCCTGCTCCATAAATCAGGCACTTCATTTAATTTCAAATCTTTAAATTCAAGTTCAAAATCCCGTTTCATAACCATATCTCCTTAATTTATTCACTGCGTTTCTATATCTCCAGGTCACGGTTCCCAGCGGAATATTAAGCACTTCCGCTATCTCCTGAAAAGTCATTTCTCCCAAGATTTTCATATTTATTATCTGGCGTTCTTTTTCCTTGAGTCCCGACAGTGCCTCTTTAATTGATACGTCGGCAATTACCTCTCGCTCCACGGGACTGTCATGCTCCACTGTCTTTCCTGAAAATTCTTCCGACTCTATATCGTCCAGAAGCTCTGTCGCCTCTTCTTTTCTATATTTTCTCAAATAATCAATCGCCATATTCCTTGCAATCGCGCTCATCCATGCCTTATGGCCGCCACCGCTTTTATAGTAGTCGGCCTTGTCCCACAGCTTTATAAAAAAGTCGCTTGTTACGTCTTCGGCGCTTTCTTTATTACGGAGGACATCCAATATTATTGCATAGATCAAGCCTATGTATGCTTCGTAAATCTCCTGCAGGGCTTGTTTGTCTCCCTGCCGGATTCTGAACATGGCGGATTCAAATGCCTGGTCCGTCATAGGTATTCCTTTCTATTTTCAATGTGAATGTATGAAAAAAGTATTCTTAAATTTGTTAAGAATACTTTTTTATATTGCAACATATTTACATTCTCTTACATCTTAGTCAGTCTGTCAACTGCCTCCACCGTATTTTCGTAACTTCCAAACGCTGTCAGCCTGAAATACGTCTCACCGCTTGGTCCGAAGCCTGAGCCGGGGGTACCGACTACATTGGCATTTTCAAGCAGGTAATCGAAGAATTCCCAGCTGGTCATACCTTTTGGTGCCTTAAGCCAGATATACGGGGCATTTACGCCGCCGGATACGGTATAACCTGCGGATTTAAGACCGTTCAGGATGTAGGCGGCATTCTTCATATAATAAGCAACCAGCTCTTTTGTCTCCTTTTTGCCTGCCTCACTGTAAACCGCTTCTCCGGCTCTCTGGATAATATAAGGAGCCCCGTTGTATTTGGTGCCGTGGCGTCTTGCCCAGAGCGAATGGAGTGATACGTCTCCGACTTTTAATTCTTTCGGAATTACGGTAAATCCTAAACGTGTACCCGTAAATCCCGCATTTTTGGAAAATGAGCGAAGCTCTATTGCACAGGTTCTGGCTCC
Source organism: Lachnospiraceae bacterium (assembly GCA_022510525.1). Taxonomy (GTDB): domain Bacteria; phylum Bacillota; class Clostridia; order Lachnospirales; family Lachnospiraceae; genus UBA3282. The sequence goes on from JAFLTH010000044.1 coordinate 21,530, forward strand.
CTCGCACTCATAAATTGTATGCGGCACATCAGCCTCGGAGATATATGCTTCATAAGCGGCATCATAAATAATGACCGAACCGTTTTTATTAGCATAATCAACCCACTCCTGAAGCTGGGATTTTGTAATCGTTGAACCTGTAGGATTATTGGGGAAACAAAGGTAAATCAAATCAGGAACCTCTTTAGGCAGCTGTGGTGCAAAATTGTTTTCCGCCGTACACGGCATATAAATCACATCGCTCCAATTGCCGGTCGCCGCATCATAAGTACCTGTTCTGCCGGCCATTACATTGGTGTCAACATAAACCGGATAGACCGGATCGCAAACCGCAATCTTATTATCTACGCTGAAAATTTCCTGAATATTTCCGGAATCACATTTTGCTCCGTCAGAAACAAAAACTTCGTCAGCCTCAATGTTACATCCTCTTGATTTGTAATCATTCTCGGCAATGGCTGTCCTCAAAAATTCATATCCGAGGTCAGGGGCATATCCGCGGAAGGTTTTAGCATCCGCCATTTCGTCTACCGCACTATGTAAAGCCTTTATAATTGCCGGGGAAAGCGGCTGTGTCACATCACCGATTCCCAAGCGGATAATCTTCTTATCAGGATTTGCCTCCGCATATGCATTTACTTTTTTTCCGATTGTTGAAAAAAGATAACTGCCCGGCAGTTTCAAATAATTATCATTAACTTTAGCCATTGTAAATCATTCCTTTCCTTTTATATCTTATCCGGTCCCCTTTTATATCCGTTTCCGTATCAGAGATCATACTCTCCCTCAAACGCGGTCGCGGCAGGACCTGTCATATATACGATGTTGTTTTCGCGATCCCATGTTATTTCAAGCTCGCCACCTAATAGTTTAACAGTAACCGTCTCATCCGTCAAACCATTTAAAATGCAGGCTACAACCGTAGCACAGCAGCCTGTGCCGCAGGCAAGCGTCTCACCTGTTCCACGCTCCCACACACGCATCTGTACGGTTTTTCTATCCAGAACCTTTACAAACTCAGTATTAGTCTTATTGGGGAATCGCTCATGTGTCTCAAAATAAGGACCAATCTGTTCTATTTCAAGATTATCAACATCATCTATAAAAACAACGGCATGCGGATTCCCCATTGACACGCATGTCATTTTATATTCTTTTCCACGCACCGTAATAGGTTCACTTATCACGCTGTCTTTTCCTGCGTCGGCTACTACCGGAATATTCTCAGGAACAAGTTCCGGTGCTCCCATATTCACCTTGACGGTATCAACTTTACCATCTTTTATAAAAAGTTTCAGATATTTGACCTTTCCGCAACTTATGACACTAATGTCAGTTTTGTCGGTCAATCCCTTATCATAAACATACTTGGCAACACAACGTATCCCGTTTCCGCACATCTCCGCCCTGCTGCCATCCGCATTATACATCTCCATCTCAAAGTCAGCCTCGTCCGATGGATTAATAAAAATCGCTCCATCCCCGCCAACACCGAAATGTCTGTCGCTAATCTTTCTCACCAACTCAGGTTTATCTTCCTGTGCAATCTTCTCAACCGCACCGTTTATGTAAATATAGTCATTCCCACAGCCTTGCATTTTAGTGAATTTCATATCATTTACCTCCTCTTTGCCTGAATGCATCTATCTGCACCAAATACTTATCGAGCTGCTCCTCTTCCAGTGCTGCGATAATATCCACAAAGTCATCAATATATCCTTGAGACGCATATTTATCAAGTGCATTGTAATAGGACAGTCTGTCATCCTTTGATATTGATACCGGCAAAAAACCTTTGTTTATTAACTGATAATTCATCAACAATCTTGATGTTCTGCCATTTCCATCAGTAAAAGGATGTATACGTACAAATTCGGCATGCGTCCATGCTGCAAGTTCGATTCCGTTCAGACTGCTATTTTGCTCTAATTCATTATAGAAATTCTTAATTTGGACATACATCTCATTTCCTGCAGGCGGCGTGTGACTTGCTCCACTTATTACCACCTCTTCATTCCGGTAAATTCCTCCTACCAAAATATTTTCCATAAGTATAGCGTGAATATCTTTTACTATATTCTCATCCAACGCAAACCCTTTTTTAATACAGTCTTTTACATATTTATATGCTTTATCATGATTTACCACTTCATAGATTTCCCGAAGCGACTTGCCTCCGATTGAAACCCCATCTTCCAATACAACCTTGGTTTCAATTAATGTTAGTGTATTTCCTTCGATAGCCGTAGAATTATGGGTATACTCAATTTCAAATGCTTTTTCGTAAGATTCAATTGTTATCTTAGGAAGCTCATGCTTTACTGCTTCGTATTTCTTTTGTTTTTCTAATACTTTCAACAGATTCATGATAACACCCCATTTTTTAAAAGCTTATGTTTCCATTTTATATCATATATTTTTGATGCTCAAGCCAATCGTTCTCAGATAACTCTTCAAAATCCAATAACTGTACCTCACCTTTTATATTTTCAATATATCCCCAGGAAAAGCCCGCCAGAAAGAGAAGCTGATTATTGTTCATTCTTGAAGGAATATCAACTAAGTAAGTGTATGCACGCCAGAGTATTTTCTCATTATTATTCAAATTATGGCAGGGTGCGTCAAAAAATTCGGCAGGATATCCATAAGCAAAATAAGGCCATTTGTGTTCCTGCATTTCCTCGGAGGCATCCAGTTCATATACCACTTTTGCAGGCACCTCATCATTAATTGAGGGATATTCTTCCCGCTTAATAACCTGAATAAAACCACAGTATCTCTCATATCCATTTAAATTCAAGTTCTCAAAATATGCGTGCAACATAGGATTACCCACACATTCATTCACGTCAAACGGTAGTTTTAGAGCAGAAAATCCAGATTCCGCAGCACTGGAAATTTCACGGTAGTCTATTGTCAGTATATTTTCTTTATTTCTTAGATGAAATGGAATAGTATATTTCATATACAGAGATTCCTTTCTTTTCATAAACTTTCGCTAAACTCCGAGATGTGCAGGCGATGGAAAAGGATTTCCGCTGAAAGACCCTCTAAAAACGCCGGTGCTTAGCGAGGTA
>JAFLTH010000045.1 GCA_022510525.1 Lachnospiraceae bacterium
TCATTGATAAATTTTTAGACATGTTAAAACTGAAAGAGAAGAAAAACGCTTTTCCCATGCAGTTATCCGGTGGGGAACAGCAGCGGGCGGCTGTTTTAAGGTCGCTGCTCTCCGAACCCGACATCATTCTTGCAGATGAGCCAACGGGAAATCTGGACAGCAAAAACACTCAGACGGTGGTAAAGCTTCTGCAGCAATTTTCCGGCAAAATGGGCAAGACAATTCTTTTTGTTACCCATAATATGGCACTGACTAAGTATTGCAACCGCGTAATTGTGGTGAAGGACGGGAAGATTGTAAATGAGTGAATCTTGTTCTGGTTCCGCCAAACTATGGCTTATATGAGAAATGTTCTGCCGCTTTTATGGGCATTCTTTGGGAATACTCTGACATAGTGGAACAGTATAGCATAGATGAAGCTTTTGTAGATATGACCGCAAGCTGTCATTTATTTGGAGAGCCGGTAGAAGTTGCGGAGCAGATTAATGTGCATCTGATTTATTACAAGGAAGAGAATAGGTGGTTTTTGTTAAAGAAATTTTAGATAATTTTATGGTAAAATGATGGCTTTGAGAAATCTTATGATTCTGCATTTTATAAACCGGAAAGAGAGAGTGATAAAATATGAGTAATAAGAGTCAAAATAAATTTCTTAAAATATGCTGTCATGTAATTTTCATTATCTATTTTGTTTTGCTGATAAAGATTGTATTGTTCAAATACAGAGGGTTGATAACTACTTTTGAAAATCTTATTGCCGGGAAATTGTCGGGATTTCATTCTTATAACATAATACCGTTTCAATCAATCCTGGAGTTTACAAAATTGATGTTTAGCGGACATTTTTTCAGAGGGTTTAACAATATTGTTGGAAATGTCTTTATCTTTTCTCCCTTTGGATATTTCATGCCTCTTTTGTATAAAAAATGTCAAAATGTTAAAATAGTCATATTATCAGGATTTCTTGTCAGTTTGTTTTTTGAAATCTGCCAGTATTTCCTATATTTGGGCAGTGCTGATATAGATGACATTATATTGAATTTACTGGGCATTGTTTTAGGATTTTTATTCTTTAAAATATTTGAAATAATATATAAAAGACAAGCAACAAAATATGGAGTGACAATTATACTATCAATCCTTGGCTTTATGGTGGCAGGTTATCTTGCGGTTGATTACTTTGGTATTATGTTTAGGAACGTTGACCGAAATGGTCAAACAGACAGCAGTAATGACTTACCCATTGCTCTTATTGATAATATACAGGTTGCCGAAGACATTTCCAATGATGAGCCCGATGCTGTTTCTGATAATGAATTTGATATATGGGGAGATATTATGTCATTTGATGATTCAAGCGTCACTATAAACAAAACCAAAGTTGAAGATTTGGAAGATGGTGTAAGTATCGCAACCGTTAATGTTGAAAATCCGGACCTGCAGACGGTATATTTAACAGAAACCACAAAATATACGCAAAAAGACATATATGATGCCAACGGAGATAGAGTTGAAACAAGAGAGGCAGCAGGAGAAGATTTGAAAATAGATAAACACATAAATATTAAAGGTTATCAATCAGATAATAAATTTTTTGCAACGGAAATAGTGATTAATAATTATTTGTTTATGTGAGAGGTGTTTATTGTCTAAGGTTTAAAGAGAATCAATATTAAGTAAGACATAATAGCCTCAAATGCTTTTTCATTGGGATTATACTGAAAAAGAGATTAGAGGCTATTTTACTAATTTTATTGAAGAAATCCGGTGTATGGATTATAATTAAAGATATATTATACTTGGGGGTATCACATGAACCATAAATTGGAAAAATTGATTGATAATCTGCCAATAATAAAGCAGTTATTTAAATATGATGTATATCTTACGGTGATGGATAATAATGGCGTAATACAGGGATTTTCCGTACCGGATGGAGTTACGCCTCAGCTGCATTTGGGGGAGGCTTTCCATGATCCAAGCGGTGCGCTGGACAAGGTATTAAAAACGGGTAAACCCCAGCGTAATCGTCTGCCTAAGGAGGTTATGGGGGAAGCTTTTGAAGGAGCACTGTTCCCCATTAAAGACGGAAATGACATAGTAGGATGTATCACTTGTACATACTCTGTTGATGCTAATGAAGAAATGATGGACATTGCACTTAAATTTAAGGAATCAGTGGATAATATAAATACATCTCTTCATACCCTGGTTAACGGAATTGAAAACCTTTTTAAACTATTAACCAATATGGGTGAAATGGCAAACAGCGTTGAAGTCGATATACAAAATGCATCTGATGTGGTCAATGAGATAAACAGTAATGCCTCACGCTCAAATATTCTGGCTCTGAATGCTTCTATTGAAGCTGCCCGCAGCGGTGAACTTGGAAAGGGCTTTGCTGTGGTGGCGGCGGAGATGAGTAAACTGGCAAATGACAATGGCAGTTCGTCAAAAGAGATAAAAGAGACTTTAAATGTAATTATGGAACATCTTGTTACCATTAGTTCCTCCATTAAAGAAGCGGGTAATTTTGCAAAAGACCAGAAAGGCAATATAAGCTCCATTGAAGAGGTTTTGCAGGAAATGACCGTGCTTGCGGGAAAACTGGAGGAAGATATTGAAAAACGTTAATATATAATAGTAAATATATTCGCCTACAGGGGTGCTTGACATATGAAGGAAAGTTCAATAAAGAATCGCAGAATACTAATTAGGAATATTGAAAATGGAGAGACTATTGCCGATACAAAAATTAAGAGGTTTGACAGTATGGCAAATGCCATTTACATAAGTGCAGACAGCATAAAAGATATTAAATATTATAAGCTTTCCGTATTTATTTTTGCAGATAATTGCCTCTACGAATACTATGGAACAACCAAGGGGGTAATGGTAGGCGATGAGATTAAGGTACTTTTAGGTAAGCATAAAGATAAAGATGACAGAAGCAGAACACGTTATCCGGTAGTGCTGGAGGGTAGTATTGACGGTATAATCATTGAAGGCAAGTTAATCGAGCTCCGTAAGGCCATTTACATCAAAACAGTAAATATGAGTGCCAATGGCATATTGATGGAAGCAGATTCCGGTTGTTTTACTGTCGGAGACTGTTTTTCAGTGCGCCTCAAGGTGGAGGGTAGAGGGATAAATTTGCATTGTAAGATTGTCAGGGTAAAGAGTAAAAGTATGCTTACCGATGAATATGGCTGCAAAATAGTTGAAATATGGATAAATAGATAAAATATGCAGGGGGACACAATATGAATAAAAAACAGCTTAAAACACTTCCTCTTGAATATTTGTGGCCCGGTCTTGTGTTACAGAATGATATTTTTGATCATACGGGAGATGTTCTGCTGCTTTCTAAAGGCGAGACGGTTACCAGACGCAGACTGGATAAATTGATGGGGTTTTATGGGGCTAATAGGAATGTAATGGTATATGAGGAAACCTTCCTTGAGATTATGACCAGTGAGCACATTCCGCCTGAAGTACGGCAAAAGTTCATAGAAAGCCGTACGGGATATGCAAACCTGCATCAGGACATAGGGAATCTTTTTAAACGGCCTGATTATGAAAACTGGCTTAACAGTGAGCAGATGGCACCGTTGATTGAGGAAATTGCCACTAAACTGGAGAAGTTTGACCCGGTGACGATTCTTTCCTGTATTAATTATCCCAGACCTATGGACGAAGGTTTACAGCGTCATTCGCTCAATGTGGCACTGCTTAACGGTATGCAGGCAGAGTGGCTGGAACTGCCCAAGGATGATATTGATACTCTGGTACTTGCGGGACTATTGCATGATATCGGAAAGACCAAGATACCGGAAGAAATCCTGAATGCGCCGCGTCGGCTCACGGATGAAGAGCGTGAGATTATACAAATGCATCCAATTTATTCAGACGAATTGCTTACGGGTAAATTTGATGATAATGTGAGACTGGCGGCACGTCATCACCACGAAAAGTTGACGGGGACCGGATATCCGGATGGTGTGACCAATGAGGATATTGGTATGTACGCCAGAATAACTGCAATATCCGATATATATGACGCTATGGTATCAGCCAGGAGCTACAAAGGCGCCAGACTGCCGCTGGATGTGTTTGATATGCTTTATCGGGAGGAATTTGATGGTTTGGACAGGGAGCTTGTCATGAATTTTCTCAAAAACATGCGCTTCAAATATACCAATAAGCAGGTTGTGATGTCAAACGACAGGCGGGGCGAGATTGTTTATATTCCCATTAATGATGCGGAACATCCGATTATCCGGCAGGATGATGATGTCCGCCAGACAGACGAAGAGTGGTATTGTAAAGAAATTTTATCGAATGTATTGGGGTAGGTTTAACTTATGAATATTAAAGTACAGTGCTGAGGGATGCTTTTATGCATCCCTGTTTTATTTAATGATGTCATAAATTTGATGTATTGTAGATTGATTTGATATATATGCCTCTTTAAAACAAGTAGAATTGAGATAATGAAATGGGTGTACCATATCATCGGAAATTGAATTATAGGTGTATAGTAGAAATTGATAAGGAGGTATATTCAGGATGAAGAAAAGGGTACATATTTTACTGTTGACATTCATTGTAATGTTGTTTGCCGGAAGTCTGGCAGTCAATGCTGCAAGTAGTTTTAAGATTAATCATAAAACTGCTACGGTGAACGTTGGAGATGTCAACAACAAGTTAGTGTTGACTATAGAAGGGGAGGACACTCCGACTCCAAGATGGAGTTCGTATAATGTTAATATTGCTACAGTTGAGCAGGAAGGCAAAAACGGAGTAGTTACACCACTTAGGAAAGGTACAGTGATTATTTCATCGGGGGTAGGCTTCCCTCGTGAAACCTGTGTGGTTAAAGTAGTTGAGCCAAGCATTAAGCTAAATAAGACTGCTGCTGTTCTATATATTGAACCGGATAAAGATAGCGGTCAGAGTCTTAAACTGAAAGCAACCGTCAAGGGGGCAAACAAGACGATTGTGTGGAGCAGTAGTGATGAGGATGTGGCTGTTGTAGATAATAAAGACGGCATAGTAACCGCTAAATCAGCAGGTACGGCAGTTATAACCGCAGAAGCCAACGGGAAAGCAGCTTCCTGCAAGATTACCGTAACTGAAAACGATCTCAAGCTGAATGTAAATAATGTACTTGTGAGCACCAAAGGAACGGGAAGTTCCGTTAAACTGGCACCTTCAATTGTAGGCCCGACCAAAAAGGTTACATGGGAAAGTGCAGATTCTACGGTTGCCACGGTAAAAAATGGTAAAGTGACGGGTAAGAAAGCCGGAGAGACGGTTATTACCGCTACGTCAAACGGCGTACGCGTTACCTGCAACGTTCAGGTAAAGGAAGGCTTGACTTCCATTAATGAAGAACATGTGCTGCTTTATGTTACAGGTAATGTGGGGGAGACGAAGCAGCTTAAATCAAATGCCGGAAAATCCGATAAGGTTGAGTGGAGCAGCAGTAATGGGGAAGTTGCTACTGTGGATAAGTCCGGTAAAGTAACCGCTGTGAGTGAAGGTAAAGCGATTATAAGCGTTGCACGTCAATCTGCAGCTACAGGTGAAAACAATAAAAATAATGAAGAAGAGATTATAGACTCCTGCATTGTGGAAGTGAAGAATACAAATACATCTATAATAGAAGATACGGTTGCGCTTATGACAAAAGGTAATGCCAGGACATATCAGCTTAAATATAATATTGTGGGACGTAAATCAAATATCAAATGGACTTCGTCAAACAACAAGGTTGTTTCGGTAAGCAAAGGTAAACTTACGGCAAAAAACGCGGGTGCGGCTACCATTACGGCAGAGGTAAACGGTGTAAAAGATACGGTGAATGTCTCGGTACAGACATATATACCTACCATCAGGTTAAACCAAAGTGAATATACAATATATACAGAAACTGCAGGCAAAACAGTTACACTCAAAGCCACCGTGGACGGACCAAGCAAAAAAGTCGTATGGAATAGTGCAAATAATGAAATAGCTACGGTTAAGAATGGCAAAGTTACGGCACAAAAAGAGGGCAGGGTACTTATCACGGCAAAAGCAAACGATGTGACTGCTAAATGCTGGATCAACGTTGTTGAACCCAAAGTCATACTTGAAAAAGACGCTTTTATATTGAATATAGGCGATACAGTTAATTTATCTGTGGATATCATAGGTGCAAAACAGACCGTTAAGTATTCAACATCAAACCCAAAAGTTGTCACTGTAAGCAAAGGTGTGGTTACCGCCAAGAAAGAGGGCGATGCGGTTATAAGTGTAACTGCTAACGGTATTACGTCCAAATGTTATATTAAAGTAGGCGGATGTGAAGAAGGTAAACATAATTTCCAGCCTCTTACAGAGCGTAACGAATATGGTAACCGGGCGGCTGCCTGCCTTGAAAGCGGGATAGAAGCTAAGAAATGTACTGTTTGCGGCGCAATCAGTCAGGAAGTTACGGAGCCGCTTGGACATTCCTACGGTAAATGGCGCGTGAAAGTAAAGGCTACTGAGAATGCTGCAGGTTTGGAGTCGCAAACCTGTAGCCGCTGTGGAGAAGAAAATACAAGAACTATTCCTGCTAAGAATAAAGGAAATAGCGTTCATTCATATACGCTTAAATGGGAAGATGATTTTAATGGCGATTCACTGAATCCGGCTGACTGGAATTATGAGTCACATGCACCGGGTTGGGTTAATGCTGAATTGCAGGAATATACCGGTGAAGAAGGAGCCGGAACCAATGTCGTTGTAAAAGACGGATATCTGACGATTCAGGCAGTTAAAACTACTAAAAACGGTGAAGATTATTATACTTCCGGCAGAATCAATACCCAGAATAAACATGATTATCAGTATGGAAGGTTTGAAGTAAGAGCCAAGGTTCCAAGCGGTAAAGGATTTTTGCCTGCATTCTGGATGATGCCGACAGATGAGGGTTATTATGGCCAGTGGCCTAAGTGTGGTGAAATTGACGTTATGGAAGTTCACGGAAGCAATCTTACCACCTCATACAGCACACTCCACTTTGGGGAGCCGCATATGCAGCAGCAGGGAACCTATACCCTTCCAAGCGGAGTAAAGAACTTCGGAGAAGATTTCCATGTATATGCCTGCGAATGGGATCCGGATGAATTCAGATTCTATGTTGACGGACAGATGTTTTATAAGGTAAATGATTGGTTCACCAAGAGAAACGGATTCGGAGAGGTTGCATATCCGGCACCTTACGACCAGCCGTTCTATATGATATTGAATCTGGCTGTTGGTGGAAGCTGGGTTGGTTATCCGGATGCCGATACACCTTTTGGCGATAATGCACAGCTTGTTGTGGACTATGTAAGGGTTTATGAGAAAGACGGCGGTTATGATTACGATATTGATAAACCGGAAGATGAAGCAGAGCTTAGAGCTCCTGATTCAACAGGAAACTATATTATCAATGGAGATTTTGCGGTAAATGAAGATTTGGTAAAAGGTGATAAGAACTGGCAGCTGCTTTTGACTGAAGGTGGTAAAGCTACACCTGAAATCTCCAACAAAGAACTGATTATCAAGACAGAAGATGCAGGTACCGTAAATTATAGTGTCCAGATTGTACAGGCGAATCTGCCAATTGAGCAGGGCAGCAAATATAAATTGACATATGAGGCTTATGCCGATGCGAATCGTACGATGATCACAGGTCTTACATCACCGGACAGAGGATATATCAGATATCTTAATGATACAACAGTTGAGTTGACTACAGAGAAACAGAAATATGAACATACGTTCGAAATGAATTCACGTAATGATGCAAACGGCAGAGTAGAGTTTAATCTTGGAAATCAGGATTCTACAGCAACGGTACACATTACCAATGTCAGACTGGAAAAAGCCGGAGAGGCGCAGGAGGATACCAAATCAGTACTGCCTGACGGAAACTATGTGTATAACGGCCAGTTCAATGAGGGGAACGAAGCAGGTAAACTGCGTCTGGCTTATTGGGATTGGGATGCTTTGAGCGGAACAAGTGTATCCGTTACCAATGATACGAAGCGTGAACTCAAAGTAGTAGTGCCTGATACGGCAGCTAAACCGGAAGATGTTATCGTAAGTCAGGAGTCTATCGCAATAGAAGGCGGAAGGAAATATATATTGAGCTTTAGCGCATATGGGGACGCAGTCGCTGCAGGCAAGACAATACAGACCAAAACAGCCGGTAATACGTATGCGAGCGAGCTTACGGATACACGTAAGGAATACCGCTATGAGTTTGAAACACCGGAAGACTTAAACGGCACTAAGCTTGAGTTCTGCCTTGGTATACCCGGTACTATTTATATAGATGATGTCCGTATTCGTGAAGATGCATTGATCTTCAACGGAGATTTTGCAAACGGATTGACCGGATATGAGTTATATGTAAATGATGCTGCAAATGCTTCCGCTATAGTAGATGAGTTGAATGAAGAAAGTGCGGCTGCCTGCATAGATATAGCGAAGACAGGAAATGAAGGTTGGTATATACAGCTTAAGCAGAGCGGTATCAAGCTGGAAGAAGGAGAGTGGTATAAACTTTCTTTCGATGCCAAGTCTACGTTAGACAGAAAAATTATGTACGCTTTACAAAGAGACGGTACTGCTGATGATGATTGGACCCCGTATTCCGGTGAGCCTGTGATCGAGCTTACCGGTGAATACCGGAATTTCTCTACAACATTTAAGATGAAACATAATACGGATCCCGCAACGGTACTCAGTATCTCAATGGGTGCGATAGGCGGAGAAGAAATAAATACTAAGCATACAGTAAAGATTGACAATATCAAATTGGTGAAGACTGAGCCCCAACAGGAGGAAGAACCGGAGCCTGGCCCTGAACCGGAACCGGGCGATAATATGATTAAGAACGGTGATTTCTCGGAAGGTAGAACTAACTGGGGTGTTGAGGGAGAAACTCGTGCAAACGTAAGCTTTGATAGCGGTAAAGCCGTGTTTGGCATAACAGATGTAGGTAACTATGATTACGACATAAAGTTAAAGCAGACCGGCCTGAAACTGGAGCACGGAGCAAGCTATAAAGTGAAGTTTAAGATTACCTCAAGCGAAGCAAGGACTGTTAAATACGCATTCATAGATCCCGATAATAGTTATAAATGGTATGGAGGAGAGGATCTTGTTCTTGACAAAGGTGTAGAAAAAGAAGTAGATTATGATTTCACGATCACCGATACAGAATGTGTGACCAGCAGCACGATTGAGTTTGATGTCTCAATGGGAAAGATTGAAAATGTTGAGACACCACTATCAACGATTGAGATTGATGATGTTGAATTGTATAAGACAAGCGAAGGTACGGGAGGCGAAGAACCGGATGATCCGGATGAACCCGATAACGAAGACCCTGATGAGCTGCTTCAAAATGTTAAATTTGAAAACAACGGTGCCGGATGGAACGGTGCAGCACAGGGAGATGGTGGTGCAGAAGCACAAGTCACATATGCCGATAATAAAGCTGTATTCAATATTTCTAATGTCGGGACTGCAGATTGGCATGTACAGTTGACTCAGGGAGGACTGAGCCTGGAAAACGGAGAAAGCTATACCGTTAAGTTTAAGATCAGTTCAACGGAGCCAAGAAGTGTAGTGTACGGATTGCAACAGGCTACAAGCTATGCTCAGTATTATCAGGAAACACTGAACTTGTCCGATAGCGAAATAAAAGAAGTAGAGAAGACATTTAAGGTAGATAAGGAAACCGATAATGACATAGTATTCTATTTCTCTATGGGTAAGATTAATAATGAGGAAACTGAAAAATCTATCATTGAGATAAGCGGTGTCAGCCTGAAGAAAGCTAAGGAAGCTGGCGAAGAAACCATTGACCCAGTGAATCCGAATACAGAGTTGATAAGGAATGGTACTTTCAGGAAGAATTATCCTGAAGGGGATGATTCCGGTGAGGGTGGTTCTGAAAATACAATAAAACCATGGGAGAGCTATATTGCATCCGAAGCTAATGGAAGTGTAAGCTTCGAGGAAGGCAAGGTTACCTATGATATCAATAACTGTGGAGCTAATGATTGGGATGTTCAGCTTAAGCAGGGTGGATTGACGATAGAACCCGGTAAAAATTATAAGGTGACATTGAAGATGAAATCCTCTGTTACAAGACATGTAAAGGTTGCATTTATGAATGATGCTTTATGGTATGGAGGAGGGGATTTTGAACTTGAAGGAGAATCTTCCGATGGTATGCAGACTAAAGAGTTGTATATCCGAATGGGGACTGAGCATAATGGTACAACATTAAAAATCTCCGACAAGGTTACCTTCCAGATTTCCATGGGTATGCATAGTGATGATAAAGTAGATGGTAGTGATAGCAATCCTCTTGGTGAGCACAAAATCGAAATAACTGAAGTTAGTGTTGTCAAACTCCCTGATGGGGATACCGGAAATGCAGGAGCTACAGAAGGCACAGATAATCTCCAATCTATCGATAAGCCGGTCATAGAGGATGCCGAAGCAGATGAAACAGTATCGGATGAAACCGCATCGGATGAAAGCATATCGGATGAAAGCCGGGATGAGTCTCAAAGTGAGGTTGAGTATGAGTCCCAGAATGAAATACAGTATGAGCCTCAGAATGAAGACAATGCGGATGAATAGTAGACGTATTGAAATGGAATTATTAAAGCGGGTGGCGTATGCCATCCGCTTTTCTATGTAGATTGTATTCCTGTTTCAGTTCTGACCTTTACCAGGATGCCCGATAGTATGTATCTCTATATTTTTTAGGAGTCATACCAACCATATCTTCAAATACGTGGATGAAATGGCTTTCCGAAGAAAAAGACAGATAGTTTGCAATTTCCACCAGACTGTAGTCTGTATACTTTAACAGATTCTGTGCATTCTCTATCTTCTTTTCACGAATATAATCGCTGACGGATATACCCAGTTCCTTTTTAAAAAGACGGGATAAATAGCTGGTGGAAAGTTTAACATATTCGGAAAGAATATCAACTGTTATTCTATCATTTATGTGTTTATAGATATAGTCTATGCATAGAGTTATGGGCTTGGAAAGTACCGTATTTTTCTTTAAAAGATGCATCTTGTTGGTAAAATCCAATGTCATTTTACGATGCAGTTCGTCAATGGCTTGTTCGGAGTTACAGGAATCCATTTTCAGAATGTAGAAATCGCTCAGCCGGTAAGCCTGTTCAAGCTCCATGCCGCCTTCCACGCAGTAACGGGTAATCATAGCGGTCGTTATTACAAAATGATATTTTTTGTTGGTCAGGGGATTCTTAGACAGAATGCCCATGCCCGTCGGGTCGGCAAACACTTTTTTATCCAGGTTATTTTGTACAGCTTCCAAGTCGCCTGACCTGACGGCGCTGTAAAATGTATACTCGTCTTCCATCGGTCTGTGACTGTTGGATATCTCACGTTCATACAATTCGTTTTGAAACCATTCTTTATCTAAACTCATATTCTTTGTAACCCCTTTAGAAGTTCGATAAAATAAAAAGTCATCTATTCTTTATCATGTATCTCACTATGCAGCATCTGAAGAGATTTCACTTCACTGTCTCCATTATTTTTCACATAATGTATTCCGCTGGCGGTAGCTTTGGCTGCCGCTATTGTTGTCATATAAGGAATTTTTGCCTTAATAGCAGCTTTACGCAGATAGCTGTCATCATGGATGCTGTCCTTGCCGACGGGTGAATTTATGATCAAATCAATTTTGCCGTTTGTAATCAGGTCAAGAATATTGGGGCGGCCCTCATACAATTTTTTTACTTTTTCGGCAGGAATGCCGGCAGCCGTAATAAGCTCATGGGTTGTGCCGGTAGCAACAATATTGAAGCCGCATTCAAAGAACTGCTTGGCAACCTCTACAACCTCCTCTTTATCTTTTCGGTTTACGGATATAAGTACGGTACCTTCAAGAGGCAGCTTGGACTGGGTTGCCTCCTGTGCCTTGTAAAAGGCTTCTCCATATGAGCTTGACAGACCAAGGACCTCGCCTGTAGAACGCATCTCCGGTCCGAGGATGGGGTCTACTTCCTGGAACATATTGAACGGAAATACGGATTCTTTTACACCATAATTCGGAATCGCCTGTTCTTTTAACGAAGGTACGGGAGAGGGACGTCCGGTCAGCTCGGTGGTAATGATTTCCGTTGCAAGCGGTACCATGCGTATATTGCAGACCTTGGATACCAGAGGAACGGTACGGGATGCGCGGGGATTTGCCTCTAACACATATACCTTTCCCTTCTCAATAGCATATTGCATATTCATTAGACCTTTTACATGCATTTCCTCCGCAATTTTCCTCGTGTATTCTTTGATTGTTGCAACATTTTCATCTGAAATATGGACGGAAGGAATGATGCAGGCGGAGTCACCGGAGTGAATACCTGCCAATTCGATATGCTCCATAACGGCAGGAACAAAGGCGTGTGTTCCGTCGCTGATGGCATCCGCTTCGCATTCCAGTGCGTGATTGAGGAAGCGGTCAATCAGGATTGGACGGTCCGGTGTTACGCCGACAGCAGCGTTCATATACTCTGTCATACTTTCGTTATCATAAACAACCTCCATGCCGCGTCCGCCAAGTACATAAGAAGGGCGCACCATAACCGGATAACCGATTTTTGCAGCGATTTTCAGCGCTTCGTCCACGGTGGTAGCCATACCGGATTCGGGCATGGGGATTTCCAGTTTTTCCATCATAGCTCGGAACTGGTCACGGTCTTCTGCCAAATCGATGACCGACGGAGAAGTACCGAGGATTTTAACCCCGTTTTTCTCCAAATCAGCTGCCAGATTAAGAGGTGTCTGTCCTCCGAACTGTGCGATGACACCCAGAGGCTGCTCCTTTTTGTATATACTTAGAACGTCTTCCAGAGTCAAAGGCTCAAAATACAGCTTATCGGAAGTGTCATAGTCTGTGGAAACGGTTTCGGGATTACAGTTTACAATTATAGTTTCAAAACCAAGCTTTTTAAGGGCGAGGGAGGCATGTACACAACAGTAGTCGAATTCGATACCCTGGCCGATACGGTTTGGGCCGCCGCCGAGAATCATAATCTTTGGTTTGCCTTGACTAACCGGATTTTTGTCAGGTGCATTATAAGTGGAAAAATAGTATGCACTATTCTGAGTGCCGCTTACATGTACGCCTTCCCAGGTTTCTTCTATACCCAGTTGAATACGGTGATTACGTATATCTTCTTCCGGTATCTCCAGAATCTGACTCAGGTATTTATCGGAAAATCCATCTTTTTTGGCAGTAAACAAAAGCTCATCGGCCGGCAGGGAACCTTTGGAGCCAAGAAGTTGTTCTTCTTCCTCCACCAGCTCTTGCATCTGTTTAATAAACCATTTTTTCACATGGGTGAGCTCATGGATTTCATCTATGGAAGCACCCTTGCGCAGTGCTTCATACATCACAAAATGACGTTCGCTGGAAGGTGTGATCAGAAGCTGAAGAAGCTGCTCCTTGGTCAGGGAATTGAAGTTTTTGGCATATCCTAGACCATAGCGACCGGTTTCCAGAGAACGGATTGCCTTCTGGAATGCTTCTTTATAAGTTTTGCCGATACTCATAACTTCGCCGACTGCACGCATCTGCGTTCCCAGCTTGTCCTCAACGCCTTTGAATTTCTCAAAAGCCCAGCGTGCAAACTTGATAACAACATAATCTCCGTCCGGCACGTATTTATCCAAAGTGCCGTATTTACCACAGGGGATATCCTTGAGAGTAAGACCCGATGCCAGCATTGCGGATACAAGTGCAATCGGGAATCCGGTTGCTTTGGAAGCCAGTGCTGAAGAACGAGAGGTACGGGGGTTGATTTCAATGACAACTATGCGGTCGCTTTTCGGATCATGTGCAAACTGAACATTGGTTCCGCCGATAACCTGTACGGACTCAACGATTCGGTAAGCCTGTTCCTGTAAGCGTTTCTGTGTCTCCTCGGATATTGTAAGCATAGGTGCCGCACAGAATGAGTCTCCCGTGTGAACGCCCATGGGATCGATATTTTCTATAAAGCAGACCGTAATCATATTGCCTGCCGCATCACGTACTACTTCCAGCTCCAGTTCTTCCCAGCCGAGTACGGATTCTTCTACCAGGACCTGTCCTACCAGGCTTGCCTGCAGACCTCTGGCACAGACGGTTTTGAGTTCGTCACGGTTATAAACAAGTCCGCCGCCGGCACCGCCCATAGTGTATGCCGGACGAAGCACTACAGGATAACCAAGTTTATCTGCAATGGAGAGGGCTTCTTCCACCGTATAAGCCACCTCGCTGCGTGCCATCTCAATTCCGAGTGCATTCATGGCATTTTTAAACTCAATACGGTCTTCACCGCGTTCAATAGCATCAACCTGAACTCCGATTACTTTTACGTTATATTTCTCTAAAATGCCTTCCTTATTTAGCTCAGCACACAGATTCAATCCGGACTGTCCGCCCAGGTTGGGAAGAAGTGCATCCGGGCGCTCTTTGGCGATGATTTTCTCAAGTCGTTGGACATTCAATGGCTCAATATAAGTGACATCTGCGATTTCCGGGTCCGTCATAATAGTAGCCGGGTTGGAATTTACCAACACAATCTCATACCCAAGCTTGCGCAGTGCCTTACAGGCCTGTGTACCGGAATAGTCAAACTCACACGCCTGACCGATTACAATGGGACCGGAGCCGATGATGAGTACTTTGTGAATATCTGATCTCTTTGGCATTCGTATATCCTCCTGGTTTAGTTATTTTGCCTGTTAAAAATTACTCTTCTTATAATTATATAGGAAATCGGAGAAATCACAAGAACCTTTGCAGAAATAATTTGAGATAATGTTATGAGATGTAATTAATGACTTATGGCAATTGTGATTGTGGTGCTTATATTGTTGAAGTAGAGAAAATATGATATAATCTGACTAAATAGTTTTAACTAAAAAAATGTGAAAAAAAATTTTATTTATGAAGGAGTATATAATGAAAAAATTGACCGAACTAGTCATTGCCGTCTCGCTCATACTCAGCCTTACTGCATGTGGCAGCCAATCATCAGACACGGTGAACACAAATGAGGCAGAGACGCAAACCTACAATGCTGCTAATATACAGTCCTATTCCTTAACTGCGGATGAGGCGGATCCTGCCAATAAGCCTACCAATGGTATGCTTCCCACCAACCCTATTAAGGTTGCATCCCTCGTATATATGACGACCGATATTTCACCGGAGGGCTTAATGGCGGTATATGAGGCTTTAGGAATGGAACTGACCGGCGACAGCATCGCTGTTAAGATATCCACGGGAGAACCCCCTGCAAGTAATTATCTTGCCCCTGATCTGATAAAAGACCTGGTGCAGCATGTGAATGGTACGATTGTAGAGTGTAATACCGCATATGGAGGCTCCCGGAGTGAAAGCGAGGAGCATTATCAGGTTGCGGAAGACCATGGTTTTACGGAAATTGCGGACTTTGTTATTATGGATGAGGAAGGGTCCATAGTTATTCCTGTGGATGGCGGAAAGCAATTGACGGAAAACTATGTGGGCGCCCGTTTTGCTGATTTTGACGGATTCCTTGTACTTTCCCATTTCAAAGGACATGCTATGGCAGGATTTGGCGGTGCAATCAAGAATACTTCTATAGGGATAGCCTCTCAGGAAGGAAAGAATTTAATCCATACGGCAGGTAAAAGCCATACGAGTATGTCCGGAGGAGAGCAGGATGCGTTTCTGGAATCAATGGCCGATGCCGCTAAGTCTGTATCGGACTATTTAGGCGGTAATATTCTTTATATAAATGTGATGAATCATCTCTCAATTGACTGTGACTGTAACGGAAATCCGGCAGAACCGGACATTCATGACATTGGAATTCTGGCATCCAGAGACCCGGTGGCGCTGGATAAAGCCTGTGTTGACTTAATCTATGAGGCTGAAGGTAACGAGGCATTTGTCAGCAGAATGGAAGGCCTGAATGGAGAACATGTTTTGGAGGCCGGAGAAGAGATTGGGCTCGGTATGCGCAGCTATACGATTGTTAATATAGATGATTAATATACCCAGTACTGCGGAAATTAATATCATAATAATTGGCGAAGGGGATTTTTGATGCACTTTTTGACTTATATAGTCAATAATGAGCAAAAGTATAAAAATTAGCGCCACACTCCAATCCACAGTAATATTACTGCCTATACCTGTAATCCCTAAAAGTGTGCCTAGCCCCATAGTAATCGCAGTAGCTGATATAAGCGCTATGATACAGGGGCGTACACCGAAAAGAAATGCTTCCACAAGCGGATATTTCAACAAATTATTTAACACTGACGCTATAATAAACACAATTATAAAGGATGGCAGTACAACACCCAGAGTTGCCAGAAAAGCTCCCAATACGCCGCCCCGGGAAGAGCCTATAAAGGTTGCCATATTGACGGCAAGCGGTCCGGGGGTTGATTCAGAGACTGCCACAAAACTCATAAATTCACTTTCGCTCAGCCAGCCGTTTGCCAGCACTGTTTCACGAATCAATGAAATCATGCCATAACCGCCGCCAAAAGATACCGCACCTATTTTAAGAAAATTCAAAAACAGTTTTATGTAAACCATATTGTATCATTTCCTTTGCATTGACTTTATAAAATATACCGATATCCCGATTGTTCCGCAGATCAATATATAAAATATCGAAGAAAAGTGTATGGAAAAAAGAGAAAAACTTATCATACATCCGGTCACGCATATCAATATTGCCATATTAAAGAAATTCTTCTCCATTTCTTTAAACATCTGTATACCCGCAGAAAAAATCAAGTATATCACGCAGGCCTGAATGCCCTTAAATGCATACTGAACATAAGTAATACTCAAAAATGCATCAAAAAACAGGGAAATCAGGTAAATTATCAGAAATGACGGAATGCATACCGCCAGAGTTGAAACCGCAGAACCGGATAATCCGGCAATCTTGTAGCCAATATATGTTGCACTGTTAATGGCAATCGGTCCCGGGGTAGATTCTGCAATAGCAACCATTGTTATAAAGTCTTCATCTGTTATCCATTGCTTTTTAATAACAAATTCATTCTTTATAAGAGCTATCATTGCATAACCGCCCCCAAAAGTAAAAGCACCGATTTTTATGAATGTTAAAAAGAGTGAAATAATTTTTTTCATTGTGCACCCGGATATATCTTTTTTCATTTATTTTAACTTACAAATATAATATTGACAACTTTGGAGTCACTTACAAGGGTGGTTAAACTTTATTCAAAAGTCCTCTTGACAAACTCAATTAAATTGCATACAATTAAAATGTAGATTAAACTGGATTATTGGGAGTGCCAATACTATGCCAAATAATAAATATGATTCGTTAAAAATTGAAAATCAACTGTGTTTTCCGCTCTATGTATGTTCCAAAGAAATAATAAGGAAGTATAAGCCTTTTCTTGACGAGTTTGATCTGACTTATACACAGTATATTACAATGATGGTTATGTGGGAGAAAAAAGAGTTGACTGTCAAAGAACTGGGTTCATTCCTGTATTTGGATTCCGGAACGCTTACTCCTGTACTTAAGAAACTGGAGGAAAAGAATTACATCATAAGGAACCGCTCTAAGGAAGACGAACGCAATCTCATCGTTTCTATTACCGAGAAAGGAGAAACCTTAAGGGAGCGTGCCGCTAAAATACCGGGCAAACTCAGCGCCTGCGTGGACCTGGAACCGGAGGAAGCGGGACAGTTATATAAATTACTTTATAAATTGTTAGATAAATTAACATAGGGGGATATATGGAGCGCAGTAGAAAAATCATCAGAGTCAGCCTTATCGGAATTGCGGTTAATCTGGTATTGGTTGTATTTAAAGCATTTGTAGGTCTTGCTACCGGTTCGATTGCCGTCATTATGGATGCAGTCAACAATTTAAGCGATGCTCTCTCCTCTACCATAACTATTGTCGGAACCAGGCTTGCAGGCAAGGCTCCCGATAAAAAACATCCATATGGTTATGGGCAGATTGAATATGTCACATCTGTTACAATAGCAGTTGTTATTATATTGACAGGACTGACATCTTTCAGGGGTTCTCTTGAAAAAATCATCTATCCGGAGGCTGCTGACTACAACACGATTTCTTTAATCATTATTGCAGTGGCAGTCCTTGTAAAATTCGGGCTTGGAAGATTTGTAAAAAAGCAGGGGCAAAAATATAATTCCGAATCATTAATTGCATCGGGAACTGATGCGGTTTTTGATTCGGTTATTTCTTTTTCTACACTGATTGCTGCCGGTCTCAGCATTATGTTTGGTCTCAGCATTGAAGGGTGGCTTGGTATCATTATTGCCGTTATGATCTTTAAGGCGGGTATTGAGATATTGCTGGAAAGCCTGAGCGGTATTATCGGCGAAAGGGTAGAAAGTTCGCTGGCGCTGGAATTAAAAAAGCGGATCTGCGAATATCCACAGGTAAACGGAGCATATGATTTAATTCTTCACAGGTATGGACCGGAGAAGATAATCGGTTCCGTACATATTGAAATTCCCGATGAGTTGACTGCAAGAGAGATACACAGCTTATCTTACAGTATCAGCGAAGATATGTATATAAATTACGGAATTATACTGACGGTAGGAATATATGCTTCAAATACGGCGGACGGTCTTTTTGCACAGATGAAAGCAAGTTTAGCCGAACTGGTCGAAAATTATCCTGAAGTTCTGCAGATGCACGGTTTTTATGTGGATGAAGAAAAAAAATCGGTTTCTTTTGACCTTATAATCGATTTCAAATCCGGGATAAAACAGCAGATTAAGGACGAGATTTTAAAATGTATGGCACAGGCATACCCGGATTACAAATTTAATGCCGTTTTAGATAATGATTTCAGTGAATAAAATTATAATAAATATATACGTACAGACTTAAATCTACACTTGCTTTTTTCATTAAAAATCGTTAAGATATATTGAGGATTATTAAACCCGCAAGCTGAGAGAAAGGCATGGTCATTGCAATGAAAAACGATAAGAATAAAAAAATCCATCATCTTGGATTAAAAGTAAATGTTGTAGTAGCAGCTTTGCTTATTGTAAGCATTGTTGTTGTGCTTCAAGTATGTGTTTCGATGTTTAGAAGCCTGACAATGGACATGTTGGAAAATGAGTGTGTTAACGCTAACTCTGTACTGGAATCCCAACTGATGGAAATTGTTGAATCCGGAGCTTCTGTAGACTCGGAAGATATAACCTTGCTTCTTGATGAACTTAAAGAAGATCTTGGATGTGAATTTACCATTTTCAATGGTGATGTAAGAGCTTATACCACGATTTTACAGGATGGCAAACGTGCTGTCGGAACCAAACTTTCCGAGAAACTGGCAGCGATTGTTCTTGAGCAGGGTAAGTCTTATGTTGGCGAAGCACAGATTCTGGGTGTTGACCACGTATGTTCTTATATACCGACCAAAGATGAAAACGGTAAGGTCAATGGTTTGCTTTTTGCAGGTATATCGATGCAGAATGCTACAGGGCAGATCAATAAGACTATTAATACTGTTATCATAGTCGGAGGAATTCTTGTTGTTGTAGGTCTTATACTTTTGTCAGCATATATTAGACATAGAGTTTCCAAACCGTTATCCAGGCTTACCGAACTGGCACAGACAATGGAGCGTGGAGACTTGGGTATTAAAAGTAAAAAGATGGTAATAAATATTCATTCCAATGATGAAGTTGGATTCCTTGCCCAGACATTTGAAAATACAATGTCTCGTTTAAACGGATACATAGGAGAGATTTCAACCGTACTTGATTCGATTTCACAGGGAAATCTGACTGTAGCAACCAATCTGGAATATATCGGAGATTTTGCTTCCATTAAGGAATCTTTAGACGATATTCTTGATAAACTTAATAATACAATGTCACAGATCATAGAGAGTTCGGATTCTGTTTCAAGCGGTGCGGAGCAGATGGCTATTGGCGCTACTGCGCTTAGTCAGGGTGCTGTTGAACAGGCCAGTTCCGTGGAAGATTTGGACAGAAATATCAGGGATATTTCAGATCAGGTAGGAAATACCGCTGAAAATGCGCAGCAGGCTAACAAAGAAGTGGAGTCTGTCAGTGAGCGCCTTATTGAAAGCAACCGGAAGATGCAGGAAATGATAAATGCTATGCAGGAAATTAATGACCGTTCCAATGAGATTGGAAAGATTATTAAGACAATTGAGAATATTTCTGCTCAAACAAATATCCTTGCACTGAATGCAGCCGTTGAGGCAGCGCGTGCAGGAGAGGCAGGAAAAGGTTTTGCTGTGGTAGCAGAAGAAGTGCGTGAACTTGCAAGCAAGAGTGCTGAAGCTTCTCAGACTACAACTGCTTTGATTGAGCGTTCGATAGATGCAGTGGAAGAGGGAACAAGGATTGCCAATGAAACGGCATCACAGCTTATGGAAGTTGTGTCAGGAGCAAACGAGATAGTGGATGTTACCAATAAGATTGCCGATGCTGCCAGAAGTCAGGCGGATTCTGTTTTCCTCATCAAGGAGCAGATAAGCCAGATTTCCAATGTGGTGCAGACCAATTCGGCAACCGCGCAGCAGAGTGCAGCTACCAGTCAGGAGCTTAGTCAGCAGGCAGGAGTATTGAAGGATCTGATGAGGACCTTCCGTTTAAATACCCGGTATCTGAATTAATAGGAGAAAACTTATGTTAAAAGATAAAACAATATTGATTACCGGAGGAACAGGTTCTTTCGGGAAATGTTTCACCAGATATGTATTGACAAATTATGAGCCTAAAAAGATCATCATTTACTCTAGAGATGAATTTAAACAGTGGATGATGGCAAATGAGTTTAAGCAGTACGAGGATAAATTACGCTTTTTTATCGGGGATGTAAGAGACCTTGAAAGACTCAAAAGAGCCTGCGAGGGTGTTGATTATATCATTCATGCGGCAGCGTTAAAGCAGGTGCCGGTTTGTGAGTACAATCCAAACGAAGCGATTAAGACCAATATTCATGGTGCAATGAATGTAATTGACGCAGCTCTGGATTGCGATGTACGTAAGGTAGTAGCGTTGTCCACCGATAAGGCGGTTAATCCCGTAAATTTATATGGCGGTACGAAACTGGTATCCGATAAGCTTTTTGTTGCGGCAAATGCATATGTGGGAAACAAGAATATAAACTTTTCCATTGTGCGTTACGGCAATGTGGCAGGAAGCAGAGGCTCAATCATTCCTCTGTTTAAGAGCATAATTGAGTCAGGCAGCACGGAACTGCCGATTACCGATTTTAGAATGACGCGTTTCTGGATCAGTCTGACACAGGGTGTTGAACTTGTGATCAAGGCATTGGCGGAAGCCAAAGGAGGGGAAACCTTCATAAGTAAGATTCCGTCATTTAAAGTCACCGATCTGGCAGAAGCAATGCTTCCGGGATGTAAGATGAAGGAGATAGGTATCCGTCCCGGCGAGAAACTGCATGAAATCATGGTCACACCGGAAGACTCTATGACTACTTACGAATATGATAAGCATTTTATCGTATATCCGCAGATGGTATGGAATGACAAACAGCAGCCTGATTTAAGCGGTAAGAAAGTGGAAGAAGGCTTTTCATACAGTTCCGGTAACAATTCTGAATGGCTGTCTGTAGAAGATATCAGAGAATTATTAGAAAATGAACTTGAATGATGAGGTAAATCAATTTAAGCGAGTATAGGAAATTTATCTTTATACAGGCAAAGTAACCGTAACTTGAAAGGAATGTCCATCCTGTGTGGAAGCACGGATTTTACCGTAATGTGCGGTTACGATTGCTTTTGCCATAGACAAACCTATTCCATGACCGCCGGTTTCGGAGTTACGTGACTTGTCGGTACGATAGAACCTGTCAAATACGTATTTAAGATCATCGGAATTGATGGCAGTTTGTGTAGTATTAAAGACCGTTAAATACAATGTTTTGTTTTGTCCGGTTAAATTCAGCGATATAGACCCGCCCTGAGGAGAATACTTCAGGGCGTTATCCATTAAAATGGACACTAACTGCTGAATTGCCTTATCATTACCGCGCATAGACAACATAGGCTGTACGTTACATTCAAAATCTATATTTCTTGCCAGCGCCGGAGTCTTAAATGGCATTGCTGCTTCATTTACAACCTCTGAAACAGGGAATTCAATCATTTGGAGAGAATTTTCCGCTTCCTCCATACGTGCCAGATAAACAAGGTCATTGACCAAATTGGTCAATCGCTTTGACTGTTGTTGTATATCTTCCAGACATTCATTTTTTCCGATATCCATTTCCAAAATATCTACGTTAGCATTGATGATAGTCAGGGGCGTCTTTATCTCATGACCTGCATCGGTGATGAACCGCTTCTGTTTCTCATAGCTTTCCGCTATGGGGCCGGTAATTCTTCCCGCGAAGAAAGAAATAATAAAAAACACCGCAATAAACCCTGCCAGAGCCATTCCGGAACTTATCAGCAAAAAGCGGTTAAAGGAATCCAGTTTCCTTCCATGATCAAGGAATATTATACGGGTTGTATTTCCTTCATGAGATTGAACAAAGCGAAAATCATTTATAAAACCGCGATTTTTACCCTTTTTCATAACACTTTTGGCATATTCGATTGCCATAGAAGTATCTACAGAGCTGATACGGCTTGTCTCGACATGAATCAGATTGCCGGAATCGTCAAGCAAAACAGAAAAGTATCTGGATTCATATTGAAGTTCCGGCGACATATGGGGCGGCAATCTGTTAGGGCCTTTTCCCTTAAAATCAGGAAAAACGCCTCTGTTCTGTGAAATCAAAGATAAAATCTCATCTGCCTCATTGCACACGGAGGAGTAATTTATGATATTCATTCCTGCAACAATGATTAAAAGCAGTATAAATAAAGATGTCATCGACAAAACGATAAATTTTACTTTTAATTTTGTTATCATTTGCATTCCTCCAGTGAATAACCGGCATTTCTGGATGCCTTAATCTGAATATTGGCATTAAGTGCCAATAGTTTTTTTCTAAGATAAGAAATATAAACCCAAACTACATTTATCTCCGCATCGGAATCAAATCCCCAGATCTTTTCCATAAACTGCTCGGCGGAAATTATATGGTGCGGGTTTGACATTAAAAGCTCCATCATCTGAAATTCACGGTTTGCCAGCCGGAAGTTCCCTGTTGGGGACACCAGTTCAAATGTGGCTCTGTCCAAAGATATGTTACCAAACACCAGTTTGGAATCTACGGCAGCCTGGCTTCTGGTAATTGCGCGGATGCTAGCCAATAGTTCCTTAGTATCAAATGGTTTTGTAAGATAATAGTTTGCACCGCTGTCAAGCCCGAGAACCTTGTCGTCAATCTCTGATTTAGCACTGAGCATTAAAATCGGGATTTGATTTCCCTGCTCCCGGACCTTTTTAAGGACAGTAATCCCGTCCATTTTCGGCATCATAATATCTAAAACGGCAACATCGTAATTTCCTGTTGAAATGTATTCCAAAGCATCTTCTCCGTTGTGTACCGCATCGGCGGAGTAATTGTTTCTTTCAAAAATTTTAAGTATTGCCCTTGCAAGTGAGACCTCGTCTTCGGCAAGTAGGATTCTCATATAATACTCATCCTTTCTGGAATGTAAGTGTAGTGCTTGGATGATCCTGAACTTTTATATTGTTTTTATTTATCAAATGACATATAATATACTTAACAAGAGAGCCAATGGCTAGAGTACACCTAGCCGCCGGCAAAATATATTACTACAAAAAGTAGCGCCTTACTTTACCAGAGCGAGGGCGCTACTTTTTACATTGTGAATAAATAACAAGAGTTATCACCGCGCAAAGCATAATTACAAAAGCAAATAACTCACTATATGTAACCATTGGCACCAGCTCCTTTCCTTTCGTCCAGCAGCTGACGT
>JAFLTH010000046.1 GCA_022510525.1 Lachnospiraceae bacterium
TTCGGTATATTCAAGAGATGTTGGGGCATAGTTCCATTAATATTACGGAAATATACACTCACGTTGCTATGTCAAAGCAAAGGGATATATTGACAACCAAACATCCCAGAAAAGATTTCCATATATAATTTTTGAAAATCAACAATTCTTTTGAAGGAAAGGATTGTTGATTTTATTTATTAATGAATAATAAAGAGTCGCCAATCTTATTTATTTTGAATGGCATCTTTTTTATTATAACAAATGTACGATATTCAGGAAAATAAAACCTTTGATGTATGATGCGCAAGTAAGGAGTGAATATGAGATGATACATATAAATTGAAAGAAGATGCTTGTCTTACGTCTCATTATTCTGCGGGCATGGCTGCTTTGCTTGTCAGTTAACGATTTTTATCTCTTTAAAATGCTCAAATATCTCCTTTATATCTGATTCCTGAATACAACATTTGCCTTCCGTATTGCGGTATTTACATTCTAAGTCGTTATTAATACATTCTTTTTCTATTAGATATTGAAACCCTTCCGCAATCAGAATACTATTATTTCGCAGATATTCTCGAAGCAGACAAACTTCACCTTTATGCTTATTCATATTATAGAACACCTGCGACGGAATGCCAATCATGCCACATACTCCCGAAATAATGCCCTTTGTGAGCGTAATGTCAAGCAGAAACGCAATCACCATAACTACACTTTTAGGTAAATTTATGTAATACTGACCTTCTCCAAATACAAGTTCCTGTCCCAACGGTGAGACACAACCGAATTCTGAAGTGTTTTCCCGATAAGTTGCTGCCAAGTAGTCAAATACTTTTTTAGCATCCGTCCTATTGATGGAAAGTTCTTCCTCAATGCTTTCTTCTATTTTTTCACAAGTTCCAATCTTCACAATACTATCCATTATTCTTCTTCCAATGTTCCTCAATAATTATTGAAAAATATAACTGTATAACATACCACTCCTGAATTTCGATGTTAATGAATATGTCATATGGTATCTCTAAAATATCAGAGAAAAAAACTGAATATAGCTTTTGGGCAACTTCTTGGCGGATTTTTACAGGAGGATGTGTATTTGATACTTTTTTGTATAATCCAGAACCTAATTCTTCCATCGCAATTAATCCATAATACAATCCTATGGCTATATAGCACTGTTTTGTGCATTGCTTGTTACAACTCTGCTGACGGTTATTCTTTGTAAATACCAGTAATGCTATATAATCTGCGATTATCTCTTCCACCCACGCATTGAACATTTCTTGATTATCTGATATATATTCTTTTGAGTAATATCTTAGCAAAATATCATATACTGGCTTTTCATATGCGTTCTTCATGGCTCTTGTGAAGCGTACATACTGCCAATGACCCAGCTCATGAAGAAATATCAACTTGAATATGTCATATGAATAGACAGA
Source organism: Lachnospiraceae bacterium (assembly GCA_022510525.1). GTDB lineage: Bacteria > Bacillota > Clostridia > Lachnospirales > Lachnospiraceae > UBA3282. The sequence goes on from JAFLTH010000046.1 coordinate 1,428, forward strand.
GTATTTACTATTTTGAAATGCATCCTGATTCCAATTCGCATATATTTTATTTTGTTCCACAGTAAGCGGTATATCTTTTTTTGCACTATAGTCTCTAATATATTTGTCAATCCAACTCATATTATCATAGGAACTCGCCCATTCTAATGCCTTTTTGGTTATCTCCGCATTTGTGGTATATGTGGACTGGCTTAATAGGTCTAGCAATTCTGTCAGTATCGTCATATTGTTTGCTGCAACCATCGTAAACATATAAAGAATTATCCAATTGTGGTATACGTCAACGCTTGCGTTTACAGTAGGAAGCATGTCTATGCAATACTCTATATTCATTATGTCGTACTCTACGGCTTCAATATTTGCACTATAATAATCGTCATTAAATAAAAATAACGATTCACTGATTATCTGTGCCAACATATCTGAATGAAACTCTTTTATCATTTTGTCTATATATGGGTCGTCAGATAATAGATCACTAAAGTGTATATGATTTTTCAAAGAATCATTATTCATTACAATCTCTCCCTGCAGTATCTTCAGTCCACTAGACTGTCAAATCCTTTGATTTCTCAAATGCTAACACCGGGAAATATGAGAAAACATTCCTGCATATATACAATTACCCAATTACCAGGGTCACCCTTAGTCGTTAACCAATCAATCGCCCAGTATACAATATCCATTGCACTCTCAAAACTACAATAATAGTTTATCAAATCATAGCATAAAAATCCACAACAGTCTATTATTGATATCACGCTTATATAAATCATTTAGGTCAAAGGATATTGATAACTGTAGTAATCTAAAATTTTATGTTTCCATATGATGCGAACACTTGAGAAATAATGGTAATCGCGACGAAATAAACATAGCTATTAATTAAAGCGAATTGTAAAGTGTCATTTATCAACTTGATCTAGAGGACAATGCACCACTGAGCCCGGTGGGATATTTAACTTTACATAAATATTTTGGTGTCTTTCACTTAGTAACTTTCCAGCATCATCTTTCCGCAAGTTACTGCTTATTTCCGTTTATCGCTGTATTTTAGGGCAATAGTACAAAAAGGAGAATAAAAACATAATTCATTTTTTTGATACTAATATATACTTTATTGTATTGAAACTAACATATATATTAGCAGATATAATATATGTACAATAACGATATGGCATCTTCTGCTATGTGCCATATCTCCAGTTAACATTTCCCGTGTACCTTGTATATACACGAGTCTCATTGTCAGAAGTAACTTAGGAAAGGTTATTCCACAAAATCTTCCCACCTTTAGGATAGCTGAATTACAATATTATTCTTCAGTAATTCCGTACATATCATCTGTCATATACTGTCAGCTTGTTTCCTTCAATGATTTCAACCAAAACCCTCTCATATTCCGGAGACTCACAGTAAGGAAAATCGACGTCCTGCAGAAACTGGACGGCTCTTATGTAATGTCCTTCGCCCATAAGACCTTCCCAGTTAGGAGCTTCCTGAGAGGGATCCTTCCATGTTGCAAGATAATCATTGTGCTCCTTGACGATATGCTGTAAAACGGGTGAATTTGCATGAAAGTCCTTCCGGCGGGCAAATAATTCTCTTGAATCTATTTCGGCTTTGTTCCTTTCCCAATCAATTGCTTCCAGGGCAATTGCAATGACAATGGACGGCACGCAGATATGTCTTCTGTGCCAGTCTTCCTGTGCGATTCTCCCTATACTCTCAATAAAAAGTTCTTTGTTTCTTTTCATATACATTCTCCTCCTATTTATATTTTCTGTACCACAAAAACGCCACCACTCCCGCAACCGCCCATATTCCATATCCCTTGCCCATTATAATAAGGAAGATAATCCCTCCTGCAACCGCTAATGCAATCTTCTCTTTTCTTCCCATAGGCACACCTTAGAAGAAAGGGTAGGTGTGCTGGGAAGTAACTGTCCCCAGCACCTTTTTCCCGTCTTCCCCATCTTTTATACTGGTGATGCGCACAAGGCTGTTATGCAGGTCATACGCGGCGCTCTTTATTGCGCCCTCTGAGCTATAATAGATATGCTGCATCATGCTTTCCGGAAACATGGTGCAGACCATACTGCTGACCTTCTTAAAATCCTCCAAATCCTCACATACCAGGATTGCCTGCACGATGTTACCGTCTTTGTTTAGCTGCTCCATATACCCTCTTAAGGCGGACGTTTTCTTCTGTAAATGCTTGTCCCACTCAGACTCCGTAAACCGTTTCAAGTCCACACGGGTAAACATCGGTTCTACTATCGTCACATAGTTCTTTCCGGCAATTTCGTGAAAAACCCTACTATTAAAGATGATTTTTCCATGCTCCTTGTCCTGATATGAGGGCATGAAATCAAATTCTCTCAGGTGTGGGCTTTTCATCAGCTCGTTTGTGATCAGGGATGCCGCAGCCTTTTCCACGATTTCAAGGGGCGGAAGGATGTCTTTTTCGTGTCGGGCATCCGTATTCAATTTTAACGCCTGGTAAATGACCTTACAGAACTCCGGTGTAGTCGAGTACAGGACGATATTGTTCCCATCCTTCGTGTAGACAAACCGACGCAGCATTCCCATACTGCACATCTTTTTTATCCTGCTGAGCAGCGCGTCCCTGTCGATATAGCGTGGAACACGCTTCTGTGGCCAGAAGCTGCCCAACGCTTGTATCGTTTCTGCTACCACTTTAGGGATCGTGTACTTATACAGCGCTATCACATACCCGATATACAGGTCGGAAAGGACGATTTCCTCATTCCGGTAATAGTAGGCAATCTTATCGAGGGAATTTCTCTTATCCGAGTCCGGTACACTGATCTCCATCTCAGGCATATACTCGAAAAGCGCCTTGTGTCCCATTGTGCCCACAATCTCTCGCGCCGCCCTCTCATTTGTTTTTTCCATATCAGTCATTACGTTTCCTCCACCTCCTGATTGTTTTCCGGCTTCTCGTATCCTTCCAGTGTAAGAGCCTGAAATACCCTGGCTTTTAAGGAACGTTCCTTTGTGTTCATATAATAAATCTTTCCCATGTACTCCATGCCTGGGATGATTGGAAAATCCCTTGCGGATGACGGATATTCGGTAAATACCTGGATATCTTCCAAACCGTTTATTTCACCGAACCAATGTCCTTTTTTTAGTGACAAACATTTAATGCGCACAATGTCACCAACATGGTACTTTTCCTCCAGTGATTTCTGCTCCCATGGATCCTCCACCAGTTCCTTTCTGGAGCAGGAGTAGTAGATGATATCCTGTTTCTTCTGCTTCCTTGTCTTCCTTTCACGAATGCATACTTCCACGACATCTCCGTAGGATACCGTACCCTTCAGCGTAGGAGTAAATGTGTTTGCCCAGTCACCGATATATACAAACCCTAAAATACCGACACCGCACAAATCCAGCCATACACCCGTATCTGTGCTCTCCCCATCCACTGTTTTAGACTGGATGCGGATTACTTTGCCTTTTACACGCAGATTTGTGTTACCATTCTCCTTTTTCAGCCTGTTATTGATTTCTTCCTCGATCTCCGGGCGTTTATCCTTTCTGGCTTCATTATGGCTTACCCATACAGTACGGCTTTCATCATCTACCTTGACTATCTTTACATAGTACACGTCTGCCAACTTCTGTGATTTGTACCGCAGGTCATACGGCTGACCCGTTATTTCGTCTGATGCCATGCAGATGATAATGTCCTGATCCACTTTAGACAGTGTACCGTCAGCTCCCGCTTTTTCAAAAGCCACCTGCATATATTCCCCTGAATCCATCAGCTTTTTATAGCGCTCCAGATAACCGTCTGCCCTTTCCGACACATAATAATGTTCTTTTTCTTTTCTTCCGCTTAAAAACTTTCCTGAAATTTCGTACAACTGGTCTTTCATTAATTACACCTCCATTAATATAATATGTGTTTGCCGGTTATCAATCCGCTATCGGAAAATACTGATAAACCAGGAAATACCAAAAACAATGGTGAAAAGGATTGCGGGTACCGCCATCATCCCGACGCTGATTGCTGTCTTCCGCATCTTCTTGTCTTTTGTTGCCAGCAGTGCAACCACCGCCCCTAATACAAAGGAAACAAGCCCTACCAGCAGAGCTCCCGCTTTTATGCTCTTTAGGTTGATGTAACAGACCACGGCAATGGTGCGCAGGATACGTTCGGCAAAATTGCCGGTGATTTCTATCGTCTTGACCTCCTCCAGGCTTTCTATACCGCTGTCCCATGAATCCTGAATACGTTCTTTCAAGCTATCGTATATGGAGTTTTCCTGTTCTGTTTCCTCCTGTATATATGTCTCTTCCCCATACACAACAGCCGGCGAGACGAAAAGGAAAACTGCGCACCCGAAGAGTATTACAAGGACTATACGTTGCCAGCGCAGCGCGCTATGCTTTCCCATTTCCATCCCCCTTTTCCCTTCCTTTCGTGAATATGGGCAGTCTTGGGCTTGGGCGGCCAGTCTTGATGGCGGTGCTGCCTTCCCCTAACTTGCCCATCTCCTCCTGAATCCTTGTTAATACCTTTTCTTCTTTCAAAAACGCTAGGGATGTCAGGAACAGGGATGTTTCTGGTAGCAACAGCATAATCTTCTGCATATAGTCCAGCGCCATTCCTTTTTCTCCCTCTGCAAGAACTGCTATCATATCCGCCGCAATGCGGTAAGCCGTTATGCCTTCCGTTTTCCTGCAATATCTCGCAAGTTCCTGAATCCTGCAATCCATGCTGTTCTCGGAATATGGTCTCTCCGGACGCACCGGAACTCTGGCTACAACAAGATATCCTTCCTGCTTGGACTCCATGCTTTGTGATACTGCCTGCTTAAATACGGTTATTCCCGGAAGTTCCGTCACTGGATCGGTAAAGTAATTATTCTCTGCTTCTTCTGCCAGAAGGCACATGCACCAGAATGATTGGAATATCCATAACAGACTTTCCATATCCTCGGATGTAAATCCATTTCCTCCTCGGCAATCTTCCAGTATCAAAAAGCCCTCGTATTTGCCCACGGGCGGCAAGGTAAGTATCTGGCTGCCTTCCCGGATCTGTCCCCTTTCTTTTGCTGCAGAAAGAGGGCATTTCCAGAACCCTGCCTCGTCATCCGGAAGGGAGGAATAGAACAGCACTGTTGTATCTTCCTTAAGCAGGTGGACCGTGCATCTGCCGTCCTGACCTGCCATAAGAAATGAAAACAGTGATGCCGCCTCCATTGCCAGTTCTTTCCCTGCCGGACTTTTTCCTGACAATTCTTTAAGATTTTTTATAATTGATATAATCTGCATCCCCTTCTCCCTATAAATCATCCTCGTTAGTATCAATATTTGCCACCTCATTTAAGAGCTGGCTGTCATATTCGATGCTCATACCTTTGAAAATCCGGTTAAGCAGATAGTACTTCTCCACCTGGTACTCCGTTGCAACATCCTCTATGGTCTTTCTGCCGTGTGCAATTTCAAGATACCCATACAGGCTACGGAGATATCCAGAGTTGTATACTCTGCTTAAGTCCAATTCGCTGCTGGAGCGTTCCAGCATCTTCCTGTATACCTGTTTTTTAAGCGGTTTCCCCTGTTTATTTACACAAAGATACATCTTCTCCAGCTGCTCTTCTTCCGTATTCCTGACCTTTATGCGCTGCATCGCATACCACGCAAGGTTTTTTCTGTCTTCCCCATTCAACTCCACTTCCTTTTCGTCGCATATAATCAGGTCTTTCACATACACGTTGCCGTGTATACAGTCGTAGACATCGGACAGACGCATCTCAAGGATATCTTGTACTTTCAAAATGCTATGAAGCTGTAAGTAGAAAACAGGGTATGAGCCTACACTGTAAGTTTTTATATGCGCTGAAAGCTTTTCTATCTCTTCCATGATAAGAGCAATGCGGTCTTTATTCCCCTTTATTTGTTTTTCTTTCACTAATTTGTTTCCTCCTTTTTCTCTCATAACTCCATTTTTAGACCTGCCCTCAGACGCCCTGCGCTCATTTTCCTTTCTCTTTCCTTTTTCATTTTCTGTATTGTCTTTTGATACGAGGCGAATCCCTCATCCGCCTGTAGCTCTTGTGCAATGCTTTCTGGAATGTGTTCCGCCAGATAGCAGTTCTCAACATGACTTAATTTCTTCCGGACTTCCCGATAGCGCAGGTGTATATCCGGCGTTTCAATGCCTGCGCTGATGTAATGGATATACCTCTCCAATGTATCTTTCCCTAAGACATCAAGCACCGACACAACCTCATCCATGGACCTAATTCCGTAATATTCCCTGCATTCCTTTCTGGAGCGCCTTGACAGAATCCTTTTCGTCAGTTCCTCCGCATCGGCGTCTTCCTCGTAAACCGCATCCGTAATCCCTGCGGCGTACAATACCGCCATGTAATCCGTGCCATAATGCTTCCTGTCTACCGACACGACCACCGGTATCCTCTGAATATCCCTAAGCGCCGCTATTTCCCATGACTGATAGGAAGCGGACGTATCCATGTTTTCTTGCAGGAGAATGGCCGCCTTTGAGTGTTTATCCATGGAAAATGTTTTATATTCCACTTCCTGTTTGCTTAAGCATGGATTTATGATAAGCCTTATTTCCCTTTCAAGCGCCATCTGACAGATTTTTTCCACAAGACCAGTCGATATGGTGCCGTCGGGGATTCCGCATATTACCTGTATTTGTTCCATTTGCCACCTCACTGTTCCAAGGTATCCAAGACATTGATACCTGTAATCTTCCATCCGTTCTCCTGCTCTTCGATACCCAGTTTGACATACTGCAGGATCTGTCCGTTCCCACTCCTGCTCAGCGTAAAGCGGCTCTCCATAATGACCTCTGCCTCCGACTCTGAAAGGTAAGAATAGTAACACCTTGTCTCCTGAAGAGAGGACACTACTGCCGGGATTTCTTCCCCGCTTTCCGTCAGTTCTTCTGCTGAGGCCGGCTTTAACTCCGCATATGCCTGCGGCGTCATGAATGCTTCCGTCCCCTCGTAAAACCTGCGTTCTCTGGTATCGTAGGAATACAAGACTTCCGCAAATGCATGTAAGAACTGCTCCGGAGCCTGCCTGTCCTCCTGTTCCCTCGGCGCTTCCTCCTGTTCCGCTGCATCCATTTCCTGCGCATCGTCTTTCCCTGTGTCTCCCTTCGACGTGACCAGTAAATACGTTCCCGTCAGGAAAAGCAGTACCACTGCGACCATGACCAGTGTTGAAAACAGCGCTTTTCTAAAATTCCCTTTTTTCATGTTTCTTCCTCCTTGTCTCTCTACGGCCTTCCAAAGCACACAAAATGGCTTTGGTAATAGGCTGTGTTAATTGATGAGTAACAGCAATATCCCTTACCGGAGCTTGCGTGGAACATCCTGCCATCCCCTACATATATGCCCACGTGGGTTATGTAAGTGCCGCTTTCGTATGTCCCTTCAAAGAAAACCAAATCTCCGGGCTGTGCTTCCGCGTCCGGGATATGCGTCACAAAATCATATTGTGATTGCGCTGTTCTTGGCAAGGTGATACCCACTGACTTAAAGATTTTTTGCGTGAGTGCAGAACAATCGATACCATATTTGCCACTTCCTCCATACACATAAGGCACCCCTAAATATTCCTGCATATATGCCAACATGGTATCGTAGTCCCCTTCACCCACACCGTCAAAGTTATCAAGCCACGACCTTACGTGCTCCACATACAGCACGTCGCCGTATACGGAATAGCCGTGCTGCGCGCACATCCTCCCGGAAAACTCTCTTGCAGCGCCTTCAGAGTGATGTCCGCCTTTTTCCTCTTCTATGTAATCAAGATATCCTCTGCCGAAATTATAGGCCTGAATTACGGAATCCATATCCACTCCTTTGCTTGTGCCGGAAGTAAGCAGAGAGCTGAAATACCATACACCCTGCCGGATACTCTCTACCGGCTCCGTTATCGAATTTGCCGGAAGTCCGGCACTCGCCGAGCACTGCATGATATCCGGCGTTTTCTCCGCATCCCCTCCGGACTCCTGCGCTATGATTGCCAGCAGTACGTCCACATACTCGGCGATCTCGTACATATCTGCATAAAATTCAACATATTCCCTCCACTGCTCTACTAGCGGGGGGATGTCTGCCTTCCCGTAATACCCGTAATCTCCCTCACACCCCGACAGGAGTAGGGAGAATATAAGCAGGCATAGCAATAATCTGATTTTGCTTTTTTTCATCTATCCTCCTGTTATACCAAGGGACGGTTCTTGTCCTCCAAAATTTGTTTTACCCGTTCCTGAATCATATTTGCTGCATTCTCATAGTCTTCAGACCCGCGTTCATATCCGGCTTTTTTCTCCAGCTGCAAAAGGATCGCCTCTGACAGTGCCACTGTCTGGGCTTCTATCCTCTTTGTGCGGATGAGCTCCTCGGTGAGAACGACTTTGTTTTCCTCCCGCATGACCGCTATCTCTTTCTCTGCCTGCAGGTTTGCCTGCTGCATAGCCCTGAGCGCCGTGCTGTTTCTCATTGTACCTTCCACGCTTAGGATTTCCTGCACCGCATAGGCAGCGTCTGCCTGTATCTGATTTCCGGACCTAAATGCCATACCGTTTACGGTTTCTTTTTCTTCCTTATTTAATATAGGTATTTCCGCAGTGCCAATCGTACTTCCGGTATCCGGGATGATTTCTGTTTGGATGGATACCTGCATTGCTGCGGGCCTGATTTTGTTCATAAGGTAAGCAGATGCAGCCATGTCAGCTGCCTGATAAATCCTTTTTCCCCCGTTTCTTACAGCCGATCCGGCAATACGCCCGGCTTCTATGGATGCGTCCACCGCAAGTTCTCCTGTGCCTCCGCCTGCCTGAATACCACCTGCAGAAGACAATGCTACTGCCGAAGCGCCTAAAAATACTGCAGAGCCTCCTGCAACTGCCCCTACTGCAACAGCGCCGCCTGTACCGGTGGCCACTTTAACCGCATTTGCCACAGCACGTTTCCTGTACAGATCCCGCATCTGTGCGTTGCTTAAGATGCCTTTAAATTCAGGCTGCTCAAAATTGGAGATATTTGCCCGTTTCTGCAAGATCTCCGCCTTTCTATCATCAAAGGTTGTCGGTGTACCATGTATACCCATTGCCGAATGAAGCTGCCTTGACTGCTGGCGGAGCTGGTTTAAGCGCCCGTTCTCCATTGCTATCCTCTTATCAAGCAGGGCTGTTTGGCTTTCGATATCCGCCCTTTCCATCTCAAGCTTCCGATATTCTTCCGATCCGCGCCTATGATTCAGCATCTGGCGCCTTAACTCCTTATCCTGTTGCATAAGTTCCGCGCGGTCTATCTTCAATTTGTCCATATTATCCTGTGACTGGTTCATCGCACCATCTACGCTCCGAAGCAGGTCGTTCCTGCTCTGGGGCGTGGCGCCGGTGCCGGCATCCTCTGCATCAGGCATAGCACCGCTGTATGAAGGTTCCGGCACCGCATATCTCGCCAGTTCAGTGCCCGTAAAATCATTAGATTCTTTATCCGGACCTGGCATAGCTTCCCGTTCTCCCGGCATTTTATTTTCAGTTCCTGCAGACGGAATGCCGTTTTCTGTCTCCTGCCCTTTTTCAGCCCCGAACACACCGTTTTCAGCTTCCGATAATCGACTGCCTGCATTGCCTTTCCCTTCCGCCGCAGACAGATAGGACTCTTCTTCCTCTCTGTCTACATCTGCCATCTCGCCGTACATACGGCTTTTTCTTGCATCAGAGAAAGCATCTGCAAGTTTTCCTGCTCCCTGTCTGATACGTGATGCTACTGCCCTCGCAAGCGTCATCATTGCCATCGCACCCAAAAAACCGTTCCGCTCGTTGCTTTGGATTCCCAACAGCGCCTTGAACCTGGTCCTTGCCGGTATTAAGAGCATACACATGACCAGCTGGATGACGGCCACTCCTTTTATCGTGTCCGACAGCATCAGGCTCGTGAGAAGCGGAATTAAGAGCAGTACGGCGTCAATCACCGGTGTCATTAGGTTGGAAAAAACGGTCATCACCCATCCGTTCAATAAATCCCGTTTCCTGCTTTGCAGCACGCACAGGAAAGGAAAGCTGACAAAACACACCAGCATATCTATTGCAACGGCAACATATAAAAACACGAAATATACTGTTAATACCACGGTTCCTAAGTACATGACAGCATCTACAAAAGTACCGCTGCGCTCAGCATTGATGAGGAAAGCCTTGGACAGCGATAATGTCGCTCCTCCAGTTATCATCTGGGATGTCACTTCTTTAATGCCGTACAGCAGGACATCCCTCACATATAGTGCCACGTCAAGCAGATACGGCATCAGTATGAGTGCCGCGAACTTCAGTACCATGGTCGGCAGCATGCTCTTAATCTCATCCCTGCTTTTTGCGGTCTGCCCGGTCCATGCCGATTTTGCCAGCTGGAACACAAAGGTAATGCCGAGGAAAATGAACATCATTCCCCGAAGCAGCGCATAACATACCGATGCGGTCACGCCGTAGGGGTTTCCTTTCCGCAGCTCAAAGGCGTAGATATTTACCTTGTTGGGCTGGCCGCTTCCTACCCTTCCGTATACGATGCTGTCCAAAGAAGCACCAATGTTATCCTGCAGAAGTGAAATGATAGAGCTTCCTATATTCCTCAGCAATTCCGCAATGTATTTTTCCACGCGCCCAGGCTTGCCTACAGAAATATCCTGCTCTTCCTCTCCCGCATCAATGGGATTCCCGTAAATGGACTCGTCCGTTGTACCTTTCAACCAGGGCGATGTTGTGCTAAAACGTGCATTATTCCCCTCATCTACATCGTTCTCTATGCTGTCAGGAGCTGCATATACGGTAATTCCCCGGCTAAGCAGCAGCGGAATGCACAGCATGACAAGGAACAGTCCTTTTTTCAGTCCTCTCATCCTGCCTCTCCTCCGTACATAGCCTGTAGCGTTCTTGCATCCGTTTCCACAAACACGGCTTCCGCAGATTTTAAATAATCTACCTTGCAGAAACATACCTTCCCGTTATCTACGATGCAGACCTCTCCTTTCCGGTCTTCACTCTGGTCCGAAGGGTCACCACCAAGTTCCAGGATACGGTCTGCCTGCCCATTGGTAAGATTGAGAGCTTCTTTAACCCAACTGCGATCCTGATAATCCTGCTTGAAAACAAATTTTGTCGCCGCCTGTTTAAGCAATGCTTCCGTTTCCGGCATCCTCTTGTAATCCTGTAATGCCTGAGTCGCCGTCCATAGAGAAACCAGCCTCTTTCTGGACGTTCTGGAGACATAATCCAGTTTCTGGACTGCAGGCAGTGATTTAAAGTTCTCATGCAGCTCATCGCAGATAACACCCATGTATTCCATTTTTTTAGGGTTGATGGCGTTTTTCTTGATAAAATGTTCCGTCACAAAACTGAGGGCGATCAGCCTTGCCACTGCCCTCTCCTCCTCCGGGAGCTGTGAAAGATCGATGTTCGTGAACTTTACGTTGTTATCAATGACAACATTGCTCTGACCGTCAAAATAGCTTTTTACTCCCTGTATGGCTTGTATCTTATGTCCGTTTGCCTCACATTTGCAGGTATGGTTTAATGTTTCATACTCCTCCCTTGCAAAGAAACGAAGACATTTCGGACAGTAATAAAGCTCCCGGACACGCTCCTTTAAGCTGTCCAGCAGGATGCGGTAGGCTTTTTTATGCTCCCGTATCTCATTTTCGCGATCCTTGATTAAGACCTTCTTATAAAAATCCGTCATGGTAGGCAGTGTTTTCCGCCGTTTTCCGCTCCCGAGCAGTTCCAGTTCCTGCACTCCTTCCTCAAACAGACTATCTACCTGCCCGTTTATGATCCCTCTTTCCTCATACAGTTCTGCTGTGATGTCCGTCATGATTCTCTCAAGATAGGTTGTCAGTTCAAAATCCATTGGGCCTTTGTTTCCCTGAACCATGATCATTAGGTTGCCGCTGGCATCTTCGATCTTGTCTTTCAGCCTCAGCACTATGTAATCGCCATCTATTTCCGACCATTCTTCCTCTTCCCGGACTTCAAACGGATTCAGGATGATTTCACTGTCAACCTTGATCTGGTAATTAATACCGCACTGCACATCTGCCATCATCGCATACTCTCCACGGTTTCCCCTTGCCTGGCTGTCAATAGACACAAAGCGGTATCCGTTCTTGGAAATATAGCGTGATGCAAGAATCTTCATCGTGGCCGACTTGCCCGTACCCGTCATCCCGCAGAAGACTACGTTGTAACCGTTGTGGCTGGTATCGTAGCAGTCATACGCCACCGGCTTCCAGCTGGACATGTTCCTCCCCAGAACAACGCCGTTCTCATGGATGAAATCAATCTGCGTATGGTTAAAGATACTGGAGATACTGAGCTTGTCCATCGTATGCCTCTTTAATCCGGCGGTCCTTACAGGTCCTATCCCCGCATTGACCCTGCGGTTTAAGGGCATCCCTGACAGAAATGCTTCCGGCTGCACACCATAACAGGCACTGACCGTAATCTGCTTTTCTTTTGCAAGGTTCCTGAATGAATCCGACTCATAATTAAGCTCTTCCAGTGAAGATGTCATGAGCACGAACAGGAAATAGACATGATAAAGACTGTTCTCACCTGTTTCTATGCGTTCCGCCCATCCTTCGGTCTCCCTTAACTTCCCATTCAGCTTACGGAGCATATTCCGGTTGTAGTTCTTTTCAGCACTGATAATGTTCGTTTCAATCTCAACGATTGTGGTATCCAGCATATGTGCGGCACGGCTCTCCGGCAGGGGTTCTATGAAAACACTTACACGCATTCGCCCGCAGTTGAATAGGGCAGGGAATGTCGTGGCGAACGCAGTCCGCTTGGGTAACGCATCAATCGTAAAACATCTGACATATACATCATGCCCTGCGTCATTTAAGAGAAAGTAAGACAGGGGATTCGGATCCACTCCGTCAGGCGCCACCAACTCCCGTGCCGCGGATACCCGCCGGAACAGCTTGTCATCCTCACCTGCCGGTTTTGTTTCCTTCCTGTTTTTTAGAAACCTTACCATCACGACTGCCATGATCACAAAAAATAAGATCCCCGATGCTGCTATGAGCAGGATTGCTATAACTTCCCGATTCATCTACAATTCCTCCTTTTCCATGAATGCTAACTCTGCCGCCATTTCCCGTAATGCGTTCTGGCTGACCGTTTCTTCCATTTCTCGTAAGGAATTGCTCGTCACCGCAATGCTATCATATGCAGACTGCAGGATCTCATCCGCACGGTATTTTGCCGCACTGACCGGATGTGTATAGCGGCGCATCTGCTCCAGTATTTCCACGCCTGTCAACATCCGTGCTTTCACCCCTGCATTGCGCAGCGAAGAGATATACGCCGCAGCCTTATTCTGGAGCTGCTTCTCTGCTTTGGCATAAATTTCGCTCTCCGTAAGTTCCTGTGTAAAGTCAATGGCGTTATAAGTCCAGTCATATAAATACAGCTGGTCAAGATGCGGATCGGCTTTCTCGCCACTGACAGACTCAAGGTACTGTATCTGGATATTTAACTGATCCACCCGGTATCCCAGTGACATGATTTCCCGCTGCATCTGCCTGAGCTTCTGGTAATACAGCTCATACTGCTCTTCTTCCTCCTCCGGCACCTGTTCCGACTCTTTCTTTAGTTCCTCATAGTCAAGTGTCATTAAATACTGCTTCTCCTGAAGGCTCGTAAGCTGCTCCTTGTAGTCCGTCACCATCTTATCCAGGTTGACGTCCCTTGCCATTTGCCAGAACTGTATATTCTGGTTGTCCAGCACGTTGATGAAAGAAAGGTAACCCCGTATGATCTGCAGGCGTTCCTCGTCCTCTGCATCGCGGAACTCGCATCCGCTGCAGGCTATCGCCCCGATGAATCTCTTTTTTCCGTCCGCAACGACCATAAACTCTCCCACATCATCAAATTTTACATATTCCAGTGAATCCAGCCTTTTAAACTTGCTGTAATCCAAATATTTCTCCTGTACCCTGCTTTTATGTATTTTCATAAAATAGAATCCGATCAGCCCAAATATTGCCAGTAAAACCACAATGATCACGGCAATGATCTGCACGGAACGGACCAATGTGTCAATCGTCTGCATTGTTTCCTCCTTATATCAGCATCTCTCCTGCCAACTTAAAGATGCCCAGCCAGAATGGGACGCTGAAAATCATAATTGCTACCATGCCCTTAATCATGGCTTCCTCCTTGATTTCTTCCCTAACCTTCGCGTTCCGGGCAAAGAAAATACGGATAGCCATATATAGAATGGAGAAGACGATCCCTATGACCCCGATGGTAATCCCCAAACGGCTTGCGGATGAGGCAAAGCCGAGTATCTGCGTATTCGAGGACAGCGCCGTGTCCTGCAGGTATACCCACGGGTCAATTTCTTTTGGTTCCACGCCTACGAAGTTGTAAATACTCTTTCCGTCGTCCCCACATCCCGTCAGCAGCAATAAGCATAAAAAAAGTACCGCCGTGCATATCTTTTTTCTTATGTGGCGATTTTTCCTACTATTTTCTTCCATACATCAGCTTCCCTCCTGTGTATGCTTGGTATATATCACCCGACAGCATTTTCTTAAGATCACCCTAAAAAGCCACTGATCCAGCGTTATGCCGCCGCCCGTTAAAAACATCACGTCTACTGGCAGCTCAATCATGACCATACCGCCTGCCACCAGTGTAATTAAAATAGATACAATGATAGCAGCAATAACCATGCCGTGGGGCGCAGCTGCCATAATCAGCTTATAATCCGCCAGTAATACCAATATCAGTACCAGTGCCTGTTTTTTGGTAAAGTAGCGAAACCATTTATCCTCATCCTTAAATTCCCTTGGTACCCTGAATACTCCTGTTGATGCCAAATTCTTCCTCCTTCCCGTTTTTGCGCAAAAAAGAAAGGTGGGGTTTTTGCCTCCACCTCAAGTGACTAATTATAATCCAGAGCCGATTGATTTGAAAAAACCAACGATGCTGAATACGCTGAAAATGCAAATTCCAGCAACACATATAACCAGCGCATGTGATTTTTTCTCCTCCTTCTTCTGCGCATTGGATGTCATGAGCAGCGAAATTGCTGTGAAAATGATTGAGAATACCAGGCCAATCACCCCGATAGTCATCAAAAGCTGATACCCGCTGGCGCCGATATCTTCCGCCTTATCAATCAGGGAGGAAAATACACCGTCTTCCCCGGGATCATCCATAAGGAAGTCCCACTCATTATTTGTCAGCAGAATGCCTCTCATTCTGATCTGCGCAGCAAGAAAAAGGGTATCGGCCCTGCACACCAGGTCATACATGCGTGCAAGCCTCCTTTTTCAAACAAATTATAAAAATCACATGTGCTTTTATTTCTTTCTATCTTATCAGAAGATTTTTTCCCGTCAATAGTGCCGGATTTCCGATACGTTACTTCTTCTTACAATTAACTATCTTTCCTTTTTTTATTATTTTTCTTTTTCTTTTTCGGTAAATTTTACTCAAAAATGGTATTATTAAAGCGTTATAATTGTGCAATTTACTCATATTTGCGTAAATAGAATACACATATTTGTTGTTTTTAGGGTAGTAAGAAATTTAGTATAATAATTAATTACAATTATAATATTTATCGTTTGATAAAGGAGTTGCAAATGATAGAACATAGGGGAAATTTTACTAAAAATGAATTGAAATTTATTGAGTATTTGGATAAATGCTTTTTAGATTTATTTTTTGCTGAAGGCTCTGTAGAAAAGACAGAAGAATATATTCGTTATGACGTTTGTGTTGGAAGTCCTGATAACAGAGGCCTTCTTACATTACAGTTCTGTGTAAGAGATAATGAAGATTTAGCAGCTGGATTTAGCAACTTTGTCCATATTTCATATATTTATGTTCCCCATAAGTACCGCAAACGGGGCGTTGCCACGAGAATAATCTACTTAATGTCCTATGTGGCAACAAAGGAAATCGGAATAGACTTATATGCTACATGCCTCACCAACGATTTATGGAAGGAAAGGCTTATAAGCGCAGGTAGTGTAGCAGATGACGATGGTGATATACAGATTTTTTATGAGCCGTTCTTGAATCATTTCCAGGACAAGCTGAAGTATCCAAATTATCTTAAGTAATGACGTTCTTATGAGAAAGCGAGGAAAATTATGAATATAAACGGAACATTCAGGTTTCACAATATCGGTCAGGGGCTGTTCTATTCTGGAATCTTAAATAAAAAAGAACCTAAAAGTCACGACGTTTTCAGTTTTGTTTATGATTGCGGCACTTACTCCGCGCTGTATTTTCTTATGCGTGAAATAAAATCTTTTAAACCGTTGCTGCCATCCGCAGGAACTCCCAATAAGAAAAGGCTGGATATGCTTGTTATATCGCATTTGCATGATGACCATGTGAACGGTCTTGAATACCTGCTTGATGGCGTTGAAGTCGATACGGTTGTCATGCCGTATGTTGATGATGGTTTGAAATCGCTGCCTCTGGTAGAAAGTGCTGGTAATAGTGACTTTTTGCGGACATTTTATCTTGATCCTGTCAGATGGCTCGCCTCAAGGGGTGTACGCAGGATTATGCTCCTTGGTGCAGAAGATGTAACCCCGGAAGGAAAAAATATATCCCTATATCAACCCATAAACAATGATGATTCTGATATTAATGTGGATCCTGAAAGCGTTATTCATATCGACAGTGTAGGCAGCACTTCTATTATATATCTAAAGAGCCGATCCGCCGTCAGTTGTAGAAACTACTGCTGGGAGTTTAAATTTGAAAACCTTAAGCTTGATCCGACGGTGATAGCTTCATACAAGAGTATTGTTGAAGACTATATACGTAAATATAGAAGCTTAGCGGATATTTTAATGGACAAAAAGCTTACTGGAGATTTGAGGGCCGAGATTAAAACACGATGCGGAGATATATTTAACCGCACATCGGTTGTTTTACTTCACCGGCCTATAGCAAGCGATGCGCGTGTACAGCTCAGTTTATGCGGATATTATACGCCGTATAAATATATTGACAACATTGCATTTGGAAGCGTCTTAACGGGCGATGTGGAGTTAAAGAAGGGCGAAAGTTTCGATATACTTGATGCTACCGTAGTGAAACATGAGTATTCTGTTGTTCAGTTTCCTCATCATGGTGCAAAAAACGATTATAATATAGAGTATTTTCGCAAGCTTCCAGTAGTCGCTACGGTTCTATCTTATGGTATAGCAAATAAATACGGACATCCACATGGAAAAGTGCTGTGCCTGTTAAAAAAGTTTTCGCTTGTAAATGAAAGACAGGCTTTTGACTACCAAATATTTATTTTTGATTAAAGTATATAACTAAATATTGAAGAAAGGAAGAGAAGGGGTATATTCCTCTCAAATGTCATCAACTTAAGCAGATATTTCCCTTTTTTGCTCAACTTAAATCTATTAAAGATATTATAATTTTTTCCGCTTTTGTCAGTAATTGTATAATTTGAGTTTCGCTTGATTTTCCGCAGTTTATGGTTGACAATTGCGAATGAAAAGTATAATATATAATACCTATGTAGGGATAATATATGAAAAATAGTAGACAAAATGATAAAAACTTAACAAGATTATTGGTGCAGATCATTATGCTTCTGGTTATTTCGGCAGTATTATTGACAGGATGCAAGAATACTACCGATAATGAAACTCTGTCAGAAACAGTTGATGCGAATCTTGGTCAGATAAATGAGTCTGTTGAATTTATAGATTCCGAGGCTACTGCAACGGATAATTTCATAGAAGATAAAAATATTTCCATGCAACCAGACCAAACTGACATCCCACACAGTTCCCCAATATTAACTATTGAAACAACTTTTCGGAGGAATTTTTGCGATGGAGGGTTTTTAAATATAAAATACGATAAAATCTCTATATCCGGGGATGAATATGAAGCAGTAGCACAAGCCGTTTCTGAATGGAACAAACAGGATATTGAACAAATAGAGAAGCTGGAAGATTATGCGGGATATACGCACGAACTCAGTTCAGTCGTGGATTGTAATCGTATAGACAACAGCGTCATAAGTTTTAAGCAGGAATGGCATGATCAGGATGGATTTATCGATTACCGCGGTATTAATTTTGATGTGGCAAGCGGCAAGAAATTGATCCTTGCAGATATCCTCGTAGATGAAGATGGATTTAATGAGAAAGCTATAGAGATTGCTGTTGAGAAGCTGCAGGAAATACCCGATGCTGATAAATTGCCCTTAGGATACGAAATTGATGTAGCACATGAATTTAATACTGGTATTATAGATTTAGAAAATCAATGGTATCTGGATGCCTATGGGATTGTTTACTACTATCGTAGCTTTGAAGATACCATCTGGCACGGGTACATACCGAATCATCATGAAGATATCCCGGAAGAGGATGATGAGCGTACCGTGGTTAATTCAGATCTACCCGGCAATATTACGGTTACAATCCCGTATGAAGATGTGGCAGAGTTTATGAAACCTGCCTATTGCGGTATACAGGACGTCGGTGCTGCTAAGTTTTCCGTCAACGAGACTGTACAGGTAAATCTTTCAAATAAGAGAGCTTCTGAGAAAACCTCATATGAAAAATCTTCAGGCATTGAACCCACAGCATTGGACACGATTTTAATTACTATAGAAGAAACAGGACCAGAAGAAGATACAATAAATAAAATTAATATTAAAATCAATAACAGGCAGGAAACATTTGAAACGGAAGCATGGATACTGGATGCCTATCTCTTATGTCAAGAAAACGGCTCAACCTACCTGTTGTTCGATACTGCGTATGCAGACCATGATTATACAACATATCTATATGATATTACAAACGGCGGTATCACTAAAAATGAAGAGTTGGAATACGCGTTCATCATCAAACCCGTAAATGCCAATTCGTTCACATTGGATGAATATATGACTGTTTTTGGCAATCACTTTTGCCATGGCACTTATATGATTGACGAATCTACAGGGAAATTACTTTATCCGGAAATGTACTATACAGATGCTGAGTATAAAGATATTACTATTACGCTTGTTAGGGAGCTACCAGTTGTCATATATGGTAAGGAAACTACTTTACCACCTGGAACTCCGCTTCAGGTCACTGCATTAGATTACGGCAGCGGAACTGCCTATTTCTATGAGCCCGACTATAATGTAGATGGCGAATTTTATTTTACCATAGAGGATTGGACTATCCGTATTGATGGCTTAGAGGAGTCTTCCTATTTTGATATTGAATATGGCGGTTAAAGATGTCCAAAAGAATACCGCATACTCTGGAAGATAGTGAAGTTTAATTCTTATCACTTATCAAGGCCGTTAAAGTACAGTCTTAAAGAAATTATGCAGTTACGAACCCTCGGAGCCAAAACTTTCGAGAAATTGGAAAAAAGCAAAGAATATGAACCCCACTACCAGACTGATATTATAAAATAAAAATTCTACACTTCTCATAATATGAAATGTAGGACTCTTAATATTTAAAAATTTTATACGCTTTAAGCATTCACCAACGCAGGGTAATGACCTAGAATAAGTTTAAATTATTTACCACCTTCTGCGGCTGTATTTTTTTTGTAATTATCCAGTTTGCCCAGAACAAGCTGATCAGTTTCAAAAAGTGCCGGCTTATTCTACTACATCCGTCTTTTCTGGCTTTTAATCAGCTCATCTTGAATCGCCTCAATAGTATCACTCATCGATATACTTTTTTTCTCTTATATCTTTCATATATACTTTTCACCTTTATGAAAGTAATAGTATAATAACTCTGTTTGGATTAATATATGTGTTATTTCTTTCAATTTTGCTCTAAAAGATAATCTGTGTTGAATCGTTCTGTATCAACGCAATAAATTCTTCGTTATTCACTATTCTGGATACTAATGCGACAGTATTATCTGCACGTTTTTGTGTGAATGTCACATGCCTTGCATCATTGCGAATGTCTTCTACATCTTCTATGGTCAACTGGCTATCCCTATACATCTGGTAAAGTATGGAATCATTTGAACGGTATGTAACACTTACTGGTATTGTGTCTTTTAAATTATCCTTTTTCTTTAGCTGTTCTTCAGCATTCCTTTGAAAATCATATGCATCTGAGTCTTGTGTGTATACCGTCAAAGACTCCGTATCTAGATAATACCAAGAGAATATTTCCGCTAAAACAGTTAAGGAGATTTCACCCGCATTTTTCTTTCTTTCCCGTCCACCAGCTGTTAGACCCCCTGACAAGGGCCAGTTTTCATACATCTCCCTGATCCAATCCTCATATGGCCCCATATCAAACGGATCATCTTTTTCTACATTCATATGGAGATATTTTATAAAATCCCCCACTTTTGATACAGCTGCTTTTACTATATCGTATAGAAAGATCTCTCTGCCATTCATTAAACCCTTGTAATGACCTTCCTCTATAATTCTGATGGGAATGCCAGTATCAGCTAATCTTTCTATATATTTAACTCGGAAGCTTGAATCCTGAAGTTCTTCAACAACCCAGCCGGGAAGAAATACCACATCATACCCTCGTAACAAGGTATCAGGATGATGTCCTCTATTATCAAGCTGTAACATAAATTCTACTGCAGAATTATCAAGCAGCGCAATTTTCTTTTCGCCGTTATAACTGCTATAATAAGGTATTTTAAGCATACTAATCACCTGTAACCAGTTTGATTTTTTCCATAACCCTCGCCAAAAACAGTTCATTGTCTTTGTGGTAACTTAAATCTGGTCTTTCCTGCTCGCATTCTTTAATCTTAGATTGGAGTGAACTTACATCTACAACATACGAAGGAAGGACCAGCGTGTTGTCCAGTCCCAGTTCTCCGAAACGTTCAGATATGTTCTGGTGAACATTGTCAAAATTTTCTTTCACCATACTCATAAGGGCGCTATTATCCATTTGTGCTGCAACCTCATACAATGCAATCAAAACAGCCTTATATGGCGTTTGGAATACCGTCATGCAATTATAAACTTTTGAACGGAAATCCATGTCTTCCGGCAGTTCTGAAAAATAAATCATTAAATTGCCTAATAACATTTTGGATGCAAAATACTCTGCTTTTCTTTCTTCCATAGTGGTTTCTGGCTCTATAAGATGGTCAAATGACACCCCATCAAATAGGAGATGGTATAATTCATGCCATGCGGCAAAGTACTGATTCACGCGTGGCAGCGCCGTATTGATGAACGGAATCTTTTTGTCCTCTTTAACATAAATAGCCCCACTAAAGTAATGATTATCTACCGGCATTTGGATTAACCCATATGCCCTAAGTAACTGGATTGCCAGCTGAGGCGGCGAACTTACCTGCATACGGTTAAAAGTGGTTAACACCACCCGATTACACCTCTCGATTTCCGTTTTAATCTCCTTATTCTTCTGAATTACCTGATCAAGATTTTCTGCTGTTATTTTTTCGCTCATGACAGTCACCTTAGTAATAAATTGTGCAAAGATCTAAAACGTCCATAAGTAAACCATATTGCTTCTTTGCCTTTTCGTTCATTTTATAATCATCTGGTGCATTTAAAGAGTATACTGCCTCTACTTTTTTAACTTCCGTAATCGGACTGTAAGACAGCAATTGATCCGCAGTCATATTCAATACATTAAGTATTTTCTGTAAATGTCTGTCAAAAGTGCTTTTGTTATCAATTGTGCCATCTAACAAACGATCCAATGTAGGTCTTGAAATACCTGCCTTTTCAGAAAAAAATACTTTTGTAAAACCTAAACTCCGAATGCAATCCTTTAGTTTTTTGCCCACCAAAGTTCTCTGTTCAAATAAAGTATCGAATGTCATATCCTTTTTCCTTCCTTTCCTCATCTATAGTATACTCGTATTTTACCTCATTATCAACTTGTTTGTAAAAAAGTTTTTTACATTTTTACTTTTGCAGAACTGTTGATTCCATCAAAACTTTTTTCAATAAAAAAGCAGGGGGCGTTGCAAAATATATGATTACCCATCTATTTTGCAACGCCCCGTAAATTTCCCCTTTTACTCCGTATCACCGATATAGTTTTAGGCTTACTTTTCTTCTATACCTTAGTTTTTTTGCATGAAGTACAACTATGTGCTAAAAAACATTGCTGCTGCTCAAAAAACATATACCGTGTTACAGATTATAGTCTACAGGCAGACATTTCAATTATCACTAATTATTTTCCCTGTTTCTATGTCTAACTCAATCAAATGATCTTCAATTTCAACGCCTAAGCGTTCATATAATATATGTTTACGTTTTTCGACCCTTTCCAGACCATCTTTAAATCGCTCGAACAACGTATAAGAATTCCAAATCCTACAAGGGTATGTTTCTCCATATCGATAGCTAAACCACCAATCTTTTCCCTCACCATCTACAAATATATAAGCATATTTATCATTTCGAAGATATTCTTCAGGAATAGACTGACAGAAGTACCATGCCGAAGCATCAGTCCATTCATCGCCGCACATCATATCCAAAGCCTT
>JAFLTH010000047.1 GCA_022510525.1 Lachnospiraceae bacterium
TCTATCCGAAAACTCTGTCATCCTTGCTGCGGATAAATCCAAAGTAGCCTCTTCTCTAAATGATCTAAAATTTTTGAAATTAAATTGTATTAACATAATTTCTACCTCATCTTCTTTTCTACTTTCTAGTATATACAATTTTTGTTAAAAATCAACATCTATATGTGGATTTTTCTCATTTTTGTGTGTTTTTTATTTCCAAAAATAAAAAAAGGATCTTTTTTACAATCCTTTTTCCTCATTAATATGCTAAACACTTAGTTTGGACAATACACATACCGTCTCAACATGCACGCTTTGACCAAACTGGTCAACCCCTCTCACTCTTTTCACTTCATACCCTCCATCCACCAGCACCCGCAAATCCCTGGCCAACGTCGCCGAATCACAACTAACATACACAATCCTTTCCGGCTTCATCGCAAGCATCGTTTCCAGGCACTTAATATCGCAGCCTTTCCTCGGTGGGTCCACTACAATAACATCCGCATATATCCCTTCCTTTTCATACTTCTCCGGTAAAATTGTTTCAGCCTCACCCACAAAAAATTCCACATTTTCAATTCCGTTTATACGGGCATTTTCTCCGGCATCTTCGATTGCCTGAGGAATTACTTCAACACCATATACACTCTTTGCAGCCTTAGCAAGAAAAAGAGAAATCGTACCAATTCCACAGTACAAATCCCATACAGTTTCCTTCCCTGTAAGTTCCGCATACTCCAGTGCAAGGCTATACAATTTCTCAGTCTGTATTGGATTGACCTGATAAAAAGACAGCGGAGAAATACGAAATGTTACACTCTGTATGCTGTCCTCGATATAACTGTTACCCCAAAGGGTACGTACTTCTTTTCCCATAATTACATTAGTACGTTCCGTATTAATACTAATCGAAATACTTTTTATCCGTTTTTCTGCAAGACTTCTCTCACCTGCAAAATCTATCTTGAGAAGCTTATCAATCAATCTCTTTTCCGCCGGCAGTTTTCTTCCATTGATTACAAGGCACACCATAATTTCACCGGATGCAAATCCTGTCCTTATCAATATATGCCGCACCAGGCCTTCCCCGGTATTCTCCCTATATGCCGTGACATGATTTTCTTCCATATACGCAAGCACCGCTTCGAGAATCAGCTTATTCTCAGGTGCACCCAGCGCACAGTCGGTATTGGGAATAATATCGTGCGTTCTCCCTGCATAGAAACCTGTCACAAGCTTTCCGTTTTTATCATATCCAACCGGATACTGTGCCTTGTTACGATAATGCCATGGCTCTTCCATACCAACTATCGGCTCCATAACCTTGTCCACAAATTCTTCCGAAAACCCACCTATCCGGATCAAATTATTCTTTATTTTGTCCTGTTTAAAAGTAAGCTGCCTTTCATAACTCATCGCCTGTATCTGGCAACCGCCGCATTGTCTGTGAAATGCACAGCGGGGCTCCACACGAAAAGAAGAAGGTGTTATCACCTTCTCTACTCTTGCATAGCCATAATTCTTTTTTACCTTTGTGATTTTTGCCTCTACAACATCACCGATAACAGCATCCTTGACAAAGAGGGTATATCCGTCTATCTTACCAATACCCTCACCATCAGTTCCGATATCATCAATCTGCACTGTCACTATATCATTTTTTCGGTATTCCATAGTTCCAATCCCCACCATAAGCCCTACTCTAATCTTGAAGCTATAACATTCGATTCAAACAGTCTATTATATCCAAGCCAGTCACTGCTTGTTGAAGCATTTAAAAGTTCAGTAAAGGTCTGCATCTTTGCATCGGTATTATCTGCGAAGCACAATGCAACAGCTTCCATAATTGCCGGTTTCTTAGGTGAACCGAATTCATACTCTCCATGATGAGATAAGATACAATGCTTTAGCTCGCTTGCCAGAAACTCAGGGAAGCCTTCAATCTTGCGTATCTTTTCTCCAACCATTTCCGTTCCGATTATGATATGACCCAGAAACTGTCCGTCATTGGTATAATCGTTTTCAGGGAAAAGAGAGAGCTCTTTGGTCTTTCCTATATCGTGGCAGATTGCCGCACTTATTAACAGGTCTCTTTTTAAAAGCGGATACTGGCTGCAATAGTAATCGCACATTTTTGTTACGCTTAAGGTATGCTCAAGCAGTCCGCCGACAAAACCGTGATGCACGGTTTTAGCTGCTGAAGATTTACGAAATGCGGTTACAAACTTTTCATCTTTAACAAAAAATGCCTGTAAAAGTTCTTTGAGATAACGATTCTCAATGCTATTGATAAATCCCAGCAATTCTTTCATCATCTCATCAATATTTTTACTGCTGACCGGAAGATAGTTGGCAGGGTCATATTCTCCTTCATGACAGAGACGTATTCTCTTTACACTAAGCTGCAATGCACCCTGAAAATTGTTGACATCGCCAAACACCTCTATGTAATCCAAGGCATCAAATTCCTCAATTCCGGCATTGTTTGGCTCCCATACTTTGGCATCCATAGTTCCGGTCTTATCCTGCAAAATTACATTGTAGTACGGCTTTCCGTTTTTAGTTACTGCTGCCTGCTTATGCTTACAAAGATAAATATCCGAGATTCTGTCTCCCTCTTTATAATCTTTTATATATTTCATATTAGCCGTTCATTCCTTTCAAAATTGATTTTTAATTGTAGTTATTTATTGCCTTTTACAATAGTTGTTCTTAAAATTGTTTTTTTATTCTTAATCTTATATTTCTTGTTGAATTACAAAAATAAATTCCTAAATTGTCATCTATAATTAAATTGATAATTTTAATCATTTAATTGGCTTTCTTAATTAATTTTTATTCTACCTTACCTAGTGTAACCGCAACCCTCATACTCTGATAACCGTCCATTCCCTGACGCATTATCGTAAGCGAAATAACATTATCCGGTTCGGCACTATAAAGTACATTCAGCAATTCGCTGTAGCTTGTTATTTCAACATTTCCTGCCATAGTGATAACATCTCCGCTCTGAATCCCTGCCGTCATAGCCGGGGAATCCATCTCAATTTCTTTAATATAAGCTCCTTCCGGTATACCGGATTCCAAACTGGCTTCCGCAGGCACATCCGCTCCATGAATTCCCAAATATGCTCTTTCCTGTTTATTGGACATTTTGGTAATAGT
This sequence comes from Lachnospiraceae bacterium, assembly GCA_022510525.1. Lineage (GTDB taxonomy): Bacteria > Bacillota > Clostridia > Lachnospirales > Lachnospiraceae > UBA3282. The sequence goes on from JAFLTH010000047.1 coordinate 3,151, forward strand.
CCTCTTCAATTCTGAAATCCCGTAAGCGGAAAGCAGGTTCCCTTTATCCTCGCTATTATATGAATTATCAATAATTCCTATTATATTGCCTTTTAAATTGACCAATACCCCGGAGGCATTCCGGCTTGCATATATGTCAGTAGTCATGAGTCTGTATGTGGAATCCGCGTGGTCTAATGTCACTCCAACGGATGTAATGAAACCGTAGCATACCGATCCGCTTGTACCCATTGGACTTCCCAGGGCCATTACCGGCGTTCCGGCAAGATTGCTTATGGCAGAACTTCCCAGATTCGCCATATCAATAGCATCCATAGTTTCCTTTTCTATTTTAATAAGCGGTACCGACAATATCGCAAGACCTGTAGCCGAATCCCGTTGTATCAGTTCTGCTTCCATCTGGGTCCTGTCACAAAATGTAACGACAATTCTTTCCGCATCGGTTATATTGTTCATATTCACTAACATCAGCAGTTCCTGACCGTTATCGGCAAGGATGATTCCTGATGCAGTTGCTTCATTTTCATAAGTATTGTTAAACCAGTCCACATCGGACGTAACCCCGGTAACCGTCACAAGTGAACGTCCAACATCCCTGGCCATTGATGCGAGCTCATCATATACCGTCTGGTATTCTTCCACTCCGAATGTAACCTGCGAAAGCAGTTCCTCTATCTGCTCTTCCTCAAGTTCGGGCGGTACAGACTCTCCTTCTACCATTTCTTCGGTCAGCATATCCTCAGGATTCATTTCATCAATCGGGCTTTCCTCGGGAAACTGTACCTCTTGCGGTTCTTCCTCAGGATATAACCAGTTATTAATAACAGGTTCTAACAGTAAAAAGGTAAGACTCGCAACAATACCAAAAAGAACTGCCATAGCAGCAGTAATCATAGTCCTGCGTAAGAGTTTTTTCCGGTTTATCGGTTTTTGTTTTATTCTTTCACGTAAGAAATCTGACTGCATACCTGCATTAACGCCATTATCATCCATAGAAAAAATAACCATACCTTTCGATAAATTCCTAATACATATGCCTTAAGTATATCTTTTTCATAGTAAATTTACAACCTTTATGATATTATATTTAAAGATAAACCTGCATCTTTTATGATATAATTAAAATGGTTAGATAGTTTTATTAAATTTAAATATATTAAATTATTATTGAATCGATATCAGTACCGTGAGGTTGATAATGAATAATAAAGTATTACGTGTTTTGGAATATAACAAAATAATAGAGCAACTGACCGACAAAGCGACTTCCGAACCCGGTAAAAAGCTTTGCAGGAAACTTGAGCCCATGACCGATGTTGAGCAGATTCGTTATGCACAGACGGAAACAGCCGATGCTTTAAGCCGTCTTTTCAAAAAAGGTTCAACCTCATTTGGCGGCAACAAAGACTTAAGTTTCAGCATACGCTCACTTGAGGTTGGAAGTACACTCTCCATTACGGAACTTTTAAATATCGCGTCTATGCTTGAGAACGTAAACAGGATTAAAACCTACGGGCGGCACGACAGGGATGATACTCCGTCCGATTCACTGAATGAATATTTCAATGCGCTGGAACCTCTTACACAGATTGCAAATGAAATCCGCAGATGCATCCTGTCCGAAGAGGAAATCGCCGATGATGCCAGCCCGACGCTTAAACATATAAGACGCAGTATGGCACTTACCAATGATAAAATTCATTCCCAGCTTTCGTCTATGGTCAACGGTTCTTACCGTACCTATCTGCAGGATGCGGTAGTCACAATGCGTAACAACCGTTATTGTATTCCTGTCAAGGCTGAGCACAAGGGACAGGTTCCGGGTATGATACATGACCAGTCCTCTACAGGTTCTACTTTTTTCATTGAGCCTGCGGCAGTCGTTTCACTCAATAATGAACTAAAGGAGCTTTCCATAAAAGAGCAGGAAGAAATCGAAGTGATCCTTGCAGACTTAAGTTCCCGCGCAGGTGAGCACACTAAAACTCTTGCCTCAAATCAAAAACTTATGACCACGCTGGATTTTATTTTTGCAAAAGCATCTCTCGCTATGGACGAGAATGCTACCATGCCTGTATTTAATACCGAGCATCATATACGTCTCCGCAAGGGTCGCCATCCTCTTCTGGATAAGAAAAAGGTGGTACCTATCGATATAGAGCTTGGCACGGATTTTGACTTACTGGTAATTACCGGACCTAATACCGGTGGTAAAACTGTTTCTTTGAAAACAGTCGGTCTGCTTACCCTGATGGGGCAGGCGGGACTTCATATACCTGCATTAGACCGTTCGGAATTATCTATTTTTACGGAAGTTTATGCAGACATAGGCGATGAACAGAGCATTGAGCAGAATCTATCTACTTTTTCCTCACATATGACGTCTATAGTCTCTATTCTGCAGAATGCGGATGCCGACTCGCTCTGTCTCTTTGATGAGCTTGGCGCCGGCACCGACCCTACGGAAGGCGCGGCATTGGCTATATCCATTCTGGATTATCTGCATAACAGGGGCATACGCACCATGGCAACCACGCATTACAGTGAGTTAAAAGTATATGCGCTTTCTACAGATTTTGTTGAAAATGCCTGTTGTGAATTTGATGTTGAAACACTGCGCCCGACATATAGATTATTGATCGGTATTCCCGGAAAAAGTAATGCTTTTGCAATCTCATCTAAGTTAGGATTGCCTAACTATATAATTGAGGACGCCAAAAAACATATAACCGAGGATAAGGAAAGTTTTGAAGATTTATTAACCGATTTAGAGGAGAGCCGCATAACCATTGAAAAAGAACGGCAGGAAATTGCCTCGTATAAAAATGAAATAAAATCCCTTAAAGAGCGTCTTGAATCCAAACAGGAAAAAATCGATCAGTCCAGAGAACGAATAATAAGAGAGGCCAACGAAGAAGCAAGGCAGATACTTCAGGATGCAAAAGATGTTGCGGACGAAACAATTCGTACCTTCCGCAAAGCCGACTCATCTTTATCAATGAAAGATTTAGAGAAGTCCAGGCAAAAAGTACGGGATAAAATCTCGGAAAAAAATTCCAAGCTTTCAACAGCTGCGGATAAACCCACGCATAAGCTCCTTAAGCCGAATCAGCTTAAACTGGGAGATTCCGTAAAAGTGGTTTCAATGGGACTTAAGGGAACCGTAAGCTCCCTTCCCGATAAAAATAATAAATTGTTTGTACAGTGTGGTATTATACGTTCCCAGGTATCTTTGGACGATCTGGTACTTCTTGATGAAGAGACGATCACAACTTCCGGGACTATGCAGCGTACCTCATCCGGCAAGCTTAAAATGTCCAAGTCCTATTCGATTTCAACCGAAATAAATCTCCTTGGCAAAACGGTTGACGAGGCACTTTCGGAACTGGATAAATATCTTGATGATGCTTATCTGGCACATCTTACAAGCGTACGTATTGTCCACGGAAAGGGTACCGGAGCGTTGCGTAAGGCAGTGCAGAATCATCTTCGAAGATGCAGTTATGTTAAAAATTATCGAATGGGTGAATACGGTGAGGGTGACGCGGGTGTCACAATTGCAGAGTTCAAATAAATTTGTTATAAAGTGTGGATAAAACTTATTATAGGATTAAATTATATACGGAGTTTAAGTTTAGTTTTAATACAAATACTTAATGCAAGGAGGATGGTTTTCAATGGTCAGCAAACAGAAGATATTAATTGTTGATGACGACAATAATATTGCCGAATTAATCTCCCTATATCTCACTAAAGAATGCTTTGAAACGATGATAGTAAATGATGGCGAATCAGCGCTCACCGCAGTTGAAAGTTTTGAACCTAATCTGATACTGCTTGATCTGATGCTGCCCGGCATAGACGGTTATCAGGTGTGCAGGGAAGTGCGTTCCAAATCTACCACGCCCATAATAATGCTTTCAGCAAAAGGTGAAGTTTTTGACAAAGTGCTTGGTTTGGAGCTGGGTGCCGATGATTATATGGAAAAACCTTTTGATTCCAAAGAACTTGTCGCAAGGGTCAAGGCAGTTTTGCGCCGATACAAACCTGTAGTTTCAGCACAGCCTGATTCGGATGTAAAGTGTGTGGAATATCCCGACCTTATTATCAATCAGACGAATTATTCCGTCATCTATATGGGCAAGACTATAGAGATGCCTCCTAAAGAACTTGAGCTTCTATACTTTCTGGCGTCTTCACCAAATCATGTTTTTACAAGAGAGCAGCTGCTTGACCAGCTCTGGGGATATGAATATATAGGCGATACCCGAACTGTTGATGTGCACATCAAGAGGCTTCGTGAAAAAATTAACGACCATGAAAAATGGCGGATTGCAACCATATGGGGAATCGGGTATAAATTTGAAACAAGGACAGGGTGAAAAATCTCGGATTTTTCACCCGCGAGTTTGTGTAGCGTTAATAACGCTTGCACAAACATCGCAAGTATGGGAAAGGTATTGATATAGAATGAGAAAGACTTTGTATCTGAAATTAATATTGGCATATATAATTTTTGGGTTTTTTGGTTTTATTGTCGTTGCTACTTTTGTATCCAGTATGACCTTCGATCATCTTAAAAAGGAAAAAGCGGATTCACTTTATCGTGAAGCAACACTGATTGCCAACACCTATGCTTCTGACCTCTATAACAGCGAGACTACCCTGGAGGCTGTTAAAAGTCAGTTGGATGCTCTTGATACTTATATGAATGCTTCTATCTGGATCATCAACCCTTCAGGTCGTATGATACTTGACTCTTCCTCTCCTATGAATCTGGAAAACGAAGTGGTAATTGAGAATTTCAATCCTACGATCACCGAAGGCTCCTATTATACCATTGGAGATTTCTTCGGTACTTTTGATGAAGATACGCTTAGTGTTTTTGCACCGATTACTTCCGATTTCAAGGTAAAAGGTTATGTTGTTATTCATACGCCTATAAGCAGCTTAAGGGCTTCATCCGACAATATGCTTAATATTTCTTATATCATGCTGGTAATTCTTTTTCTGCTGTCTTTGATAATCTTAATCTTTTTCACCGAGATGGTATATGTGCCGCTTCGTAAAATTACGGAAGCCACCGAGCAATATGCAAGCGGAAATATGCATTATGAATTTTCTGTCGAGAGCGTAGATGAAATGGGTTATCTTGCGGCTACGCTTTCCTATATGGCAAGCGAAATTGCCCGTGCTGAAGACGACCAGAAAAAGTTTGTAGCAAATGTTTCCCATGATTTCCGTTCACCGTTGACTTCAATTAAGGGTTATCTGGAAGCTATGATTGACGGTACTATTCCGGTAGAGATGCATGAAAAATATCTGACCATTGTTTTAAATGAAACGGAACGTCTTGCCAAGCTTACCAACAGCCTTTTAACTTTAAATAATCTAAATACCAAGGGACTTCTGTTAGATAAAACCGACTTTGATATCAATGTAATAATCCGCAATGTCGCAGCATCATTTGAGGGTACATGCAGAACGAAAGTAATCGCTATTGAGCTTGTGCTAACCGGTGAAGAGATGTATGTAAATGCCGACATGGGAAAAATCCAGCAGGTTCTTTATAATCTTCTTGATAATGCAATCAAGTTCAGCCATAACGAATCAATAATCAAACTTGAAACTACCGAAAAGCATAATAAGGTTTTCGTGAGTGTAAAAGATTCCGGTATCGGCATCCCGAAAGACAATCTTAAATTTATCTGGGATCGTTTTTACAAATCGGACATATCCCGCGGTAAGGACAAAAAAGGGACCGGTCTTGGTCTCTCTATTACTAAAGAAATCATCCAGTCCCATGGTGAACATATTAATGTAATAAGCACCGAAGGTGTTGGTACAGAGTTTATTTTCTCACTGCCCAAATCGGATATAGACGACGAGGATTAAACTTTCTCGTTTCCCCATCTAAGTCTGTGTAACTCACCTTCCATCTGCATACTGCCAAAACCGTTCTGCCTAAGTGCCTCATAAAGCACAATCGCAACCGCATTGGAGAGGTTGAGGGAACGAATCTGATCAAGCATCGGAATCCGTATACAGGCCTCTTCATTTTCTACCAGAATCTCTTCAGGTATGCCTGCACTTTCCTTGCCGAACATTATAAAATCGTCTATACCAAAATCCGCTTCGGTATATACTTTTTGGGCTTTGGTGGTTGCCATCCAGATTTTAGCTCCCGGATGTTTACTTAGGAATTCATTATAATTAATGTATCTTGTCACATCCAGCTTATCCCAGTAGTCCATTCCCGAACGCTTAATGGATTTTTCATCCAGACGAAATCCTAACGGTTCAATAAGGTGCAGACTTGTTCCTGTTGCCACACAGGTTCTTCCGATATTACCGGTATTCGCCGGTATCTCCGGCTGATGTAAAATAATATGCATTTCTACTTCTCTTTTCTAAGTCTCTCTATAAAATCCGCAAGCCTTCCCATCGCTATCTTAAGATTATCCAAAGAATATGCATATGAAATACGCAGATAGCCTTCACCGCAGTCCCCGAATGCCGTACCCGGTACTGCCGCCACCTTTTCTTCCTGAAGGAATCTTGTTGCAAATTCTTCACTTGTCATACCAAATTCTTTAATGCATGGGAAAACATAAAATGCACCAAAGGGCTCAAAACATTTAAGCCCCATTTCCTTAAATGCATGGAGCAGATATCTTCTTCTTTGGTTGTATGCCTCACGCATTTCCTCAACGTCTTCATCACCGTTTTTCAATGCCTCCACTGCGGCATACTGGCTGGTGGTAGGTGCACACATAATGGCAAACTGATGGATTTTTAACATCTGTTCGATAATCACTTTAGGGCCGCAGGCATAGCCTAGGCGCCAGCCTGTCATTGCATATGCCTTGGAAAAACCGTTGATTAAAATCGTCCTCTCTTTCATTCCCGGAATTTCCACAATGGAAACATGCTTATCCTTATATGTAAGCTCGGAATAAATCTCATCAGACATGACATATATGTCATTTTTTATTATTATCTCTGCTATCTCTTCCAGATCCTTTTTTTCCATAATCGCACCGGTCGGATTATTCGGAAAAGGAAGTATGAGCAGCTTCGTTTTATCTGTAATTGCTGCTTCCAATTCCTGTGCTGTAAGACGAAATTCATTTTTCTCACTTAGTTCAATGATAACCGGAACTCCGCCTGCCAGTACTGCACAGGGCTCATATGACACGAAACTCGGCTGAGGTATAAGCACTTCATCCCCGGGATTTAGCATAGCACGCATCGCCACGTCTATGCCTTCCGAACCGCCTACGGTTACAAACACTTCGTTCTGTGGATTATATTCAACTCCCTGCTTTCTTTTCAGGTACTTACAAATCTCTTCTTTTAATTCCTTAAGACCTGCGTTTGATGTATAAAAAGTGCGGCCTTTTTCTAAAGAATAGATACCCTCATCTCTTATATGCCAGGGCGTGTCAAAATCGGGTTCCCCCACACTCAGGGAAATCACATCATCCATTTCATTTACTATATCAAAAAATTTTCTTATGCCTGACGGTTTAAGGCCTACTGCTTTATCTGACAGTGGATTTCTCATGGAGTCACCTTCTCTCTTGTGTCTTCATAGCTTTTTGCAAGAATGGTTCCATGGTCTTTATATTTTTTAAGTATAAAATGTGTTGCCGTACTGAGTACCGTTTCCAGAGTGGATAGCTTGTCGCTTACAAAATTGGATACCTGTTTAAGGGATTTACCCTCCAGCGTTACAAGAAGGTCATAGCCTCCGGATATGAGATACACGGACGTAACCTCCGGATACTTGTAAATGCGCTCTGCAATATTATCAAAGCCCTGTCCCCTCTGCGGAGTAACCCTTACTTCGATTAATGCGGTAACTTTTTCAATTGAAGTCTTCTCCCAATCAATCAGGGTATGATAACCGCAGATAATTCCTTCGCTTTCAAGTGCTGCCATTTCATTAACAATATCGATTTCCTCGACTCCCAGAATAACTGCCAGCTCTTTAAGATCGATACGGCTGTTTTTTTCAATCACTGCCAATAATTTTTCTCTCATAACTTTATCCCTTACCTTTCATATTATGAATTCCTGTCATCATTTTCTGTCGTAATACATTTGATATATCTGATCGGTCTTGGGCGGTTCCAAAAACCGTCTCTCTTCTTCGTTCAAGATTACCCTGTCGTTTCCTGCCGTTGTTTTTCCGACTATAACTGCAGGAATTCCGGCCTTTTCCAATTCCATGACCAAATCCGTTCCGTTTTCCGCCGTCATCAGAAGGCAGCCTCCGGATAATAATTCATATGGGTTCAAATCATAGAATTCACAAATCTCTATGGTCTCCTGCCTTATCGGCAGTTTCTTTAGCTCCACTTCCAGTCCAACGCCTGCACTATCCGCCATCTCCCACAATGCTGCAAATATTCCGCCGGAGGAAACATCATGCATACCGCAGACGCCGGACTTAACGGCGGTGGCGGCCTCCGGTATTACAGAAAGAAATTGCTCAAATTCCGCTGCATCATCTATCATGCCTATTGGATAGCGAGTAATCAATTCGTCCTTATGTTCTCTGGCAAGCCTTACTGTTCCTTCAAGACCTATCCATTTGCTGATTATTACATCCTGCCCGGTTTTTATCTTTCTACTAATTATGGTATCCTGTTCTGTCTTAATCCCTTTACTAGTTGCCGCATCCCGCCCAATATTTATGACACTTGTGTCATTTTTATTGATCGATGGATTACTTTTACTGCGTTTCCCAATACCGGTGATCGTAAGTACAGGTGTCTTTATGTCCGGCATCACTTCCGTATGCCCTCCTATTATCTGTACGTTAAACCGGCCCGCCAGGGTTTCCGCCTGTTTCATCATATCCTGAAGTTCTTTTTCTTCAGTATCTTCGGGAAGTACTGCGGAAATCATGATTCCGACCGGTTCTGCTGCCGCTGCCGCTATGTTATTCAATGCTCTATGTATCCCATAACAGCATACCATATCAGTCGGTGCACTTACAGGATTAGTGGAAATAACCGTTTCATCATTTCCATCAAAAGATAAAACGGCGCAGTCTATCCCTATACCTGCGCCGCATAATACTTCTTCTCTTTTAGTCTTTATCTTTCTTAAAACGGAACGTATAAGTACATTTTCCGATATTTTACCAATTCTCATGTATAATCCGCCTGTAATGATAGGTTGAAAACTTACGGTGCCGATTCATCCGGAGTCACCTCCAGCTGTTCAGGATCTATCACCTGCTGTGCCGCCGCTGCCGCATCTGCTGCCTGTTGTGCCGCCTGAGCCGCTGCCGCATCCAATGCTGCCTGAGCCGCCGCTGCATCCGCGGTTGCCTGATATGCACCTGCCACAGCTTTTACCTGGTCTATACTATTGCTGGCCACCGCTGCCATAATTGTATTATATACATTAGGGTCTTCGGTTGCAATTCCAACCGTGGCGCTTCTGGGTGCCTTATTGTATGAACTGCTGTTAACCTGCTCCCTGCTAACCTCTACACCGTCAACGGTAACTACCTTCCATAACTGTGCCTTATATCCTATATGTGCAGATTGAACCGAGCAATATCCTACCGGCAGCGAAGCATTCGTATAGATAACTTCTGTATCCGGTACATTCGTCTCCAAAACCACACTTTCATAAGATACTTTTCTGTTACTGTCTCTTGTTTCCACTCCGTAAATAGTAAAAGTAATATGCTTATCGGAGGTCGTATTTCCTTCTATATAAATCGGATAATCCGTATTATTAACAAACTTAAAATCTTTTCCTGAAGATTCCGCAATTGCCGCATCCGCAGAAGGATCAACATAGGTAACAATCATAGAATGATTATAACGCTGTGTAACCTCAAGCTCTGCTCTAAGAACCGCATTATATAAAGTTGTGGACACCTGACAGATTCCTCCTCCGAGACTATCCACCACCTGACCGTTCAGATATGAACCGGCCATATAATAACCGTTTGCTTCCGTAAACGGAGAAACCGCCTCATATGCGGAAAATTCATCTCCCGGATACAAAGTACATCCGTCAATCAATCTGCAGCCATTGCTTACATTAGCGCTTCTTGAAGAACCTGATGTGGAATAACTGGTGGTAAAGGTTCCAAGAACATCTTTTACCTGGGCAAGTTCTGCTTCACTGCCTCTGGGTTCAACTATCTCTACTACCAGATCAATATCTGCTACCTCACCATTCCAATCACCGGTAAGATAAGTATAAACATCATCTGTGGAAGCATCTACATCTACCGCCACACCTGACTGTCCATGGGTAATTTTAAAAACACCGTTTTCTCTTATAAGTGATGTATCAACAGCCGGCTGATTATATTGGGCACTCTCTTCCTCTATAAGTGTCTTAATTGAATTTTTATCAAATTCAAATACAATATCATATACCTTATTGGAATGCTCTAAATCTTTCAGCGCTTTATAACACTGAACAATATTTCCTTTTTTGCCAAGGCCTACAGCTTCATCAACTATGTCCTGATTCTTCCACTTGAGCCCAAGCTCCGATGCTGTAGCGGTAATCGTCTGATCATCTACTGCATGCAGTATTATCTCTGTATCCGCAAAAGAATCTACGTAAGCCTGTATTTCACTTTTTGCTTCCGAAACGGTCATGCCTGCAAGATTTATATCATCTGCATAAATTCCGGCTTCAATTTTATCTTCCGTCTTACCCTTGGCATCTACATTCAATGTCAGCCCAAATATACAAATGCTGCTGTACATAACAACTGTAACAAGGCTACGCTTCCAAAATTTTTTCATAATAATTCCTCTTACCTTTCTACTGCAACGACTAACAACTTCTTACATTTATATTCCGATAATATTATATGTCTGTTCCATTTCTATTTCACTTAATTGCCTTGATTATAAAAATATGTTAAACTAATGGTTGTTATGGTTATATTATCACAGATTACACCGCAACACTTAACAAAAGCGGTACTATCATAGCCAATATAAGTATAGCAACAATAATGGCGGAAATAATCTGTCTGGACTTTTTATTATGCCATGAAAACATATACACAAACCTCCCTTATACTGAAAGGATATTATATATGAAATTTCCCTTTTTGGCAAGTTTTATCATCTTTATTTTATGGTTTAGTTATAATCTTTCCAAGCGAAAAAGTATTGATGAAGCCCCCATTCAGGAATTCTGGGAAAAAGAGCATCGTGCAAACAATACCAAAAAGCAGCCTCTTGATGATCTTGAATATATCACAATACCGTTTGAAAAACTTCCTATGCACATATTGTCGGACGATGAGCAGGTTGCCGAATATACAGAAACCCTGAAGCACTTAAGCGAAACTCCCATAGTCAATTTTACCGGTATAAGCAACACCGATTTAAAATTGAAATACGGCGCCCCCAATCTCGATCTTTTATCACGCTATGACCAGAACTATACGGTCCTTGCCAGAACTCTGAACAAATGGGCCGAATATTTGTATAAAAAAGGCTATCCGGCAGAGTCCAGGGAAATTCTCGAATTTGCCGTATCTACCAGAACCGATATAAGCGGTTCATATAAGCTGCTTTGCCAGATTTATAAAGAAGAAAATACTCCGGAAAAAATCCATGACCTCTATCCGATTGCAGAATCAATAGTTTCGGCAACTCAAAAAACTATCGTCCATATTCTGCAAGAATCTGAGCAATAATACGGCTTGCCTCACTGCGGGTAAGCTTTTCCACATTATACTCTACTTTAATTCTATGCCTGTCCAACAATTTATATAACTGTTCTTTTTGCGGTATGGTGACAGGCGTGTCTCTTTTGGCATTATATGACAGTAGTGTCGGTTTAAAATCATCTTCATGCCCGTCATAAAAAAGTTCGGCAAGTTTATTATACAACTGTGAAGTCGCCTTTGCATCGGTAAGGGCCCTATGCGCACTATGCTCAATTCCAAAATGACCGCACAGGAAACCCAGACTGCGGCTCTCTAAATCAGGCAGAAACTTTCGTGCTATTTTCAATGTATCTATTCCAAACTTTTCAAATTTAAGTCTCTGGTTTATTGCCGCCTTTTTTATAAAAGAATAATCAAACAATACGCTGTGCCCAAGCAATATATCTTCACCGACAAACTCAATAAGCTCAGGTAATATATCGGTAATTTCCGGCGCATTATCAAGCTGTTCATCCTTGATTCCCGTCAGCTCAACAATTCGTTCTTCAAGCTTGCGCTGCGGATTAACAAAGGTCTCAATCTGTCCGATGAGTTCTCCGTCTTTTACTTTAATTGCTCCGATTTCTATGATTTTATCTCTCTTGGGATCTAAGCCTGTGGTCTCTAAATCCAGACATACATATGAATCTATCATTCATTTTCTCCGCATATATTTGTTATGTAAACCAGTTGTCTCATACTTTTATATATTTATTTTTCTGCACATGTAACTTTCTTATTTCGTTTCTTATAATCAGCGCAATGTTCTTTCAAAAAACATTCGTCACACTTAGGAGTAGGCGCTTTGCAAATCTGCCGTCCCAGTGTAATTATCTGAATGTTCCAGAGAATCCAATGGTCTTTGGGTAAAACTTTCATAAGTTCCATTTCAACTTTGACAGGATCGTCCTCTTTGGTGAGTCCGAGTTTCTTGGATATCCTTTTTACATGGGTATCAACCACTACACTGGGTTCATGAAAAATATTCCCGCGAATAACATTGGCGGTCTTGCGTCCGACTCCCGCGAGTGAGGTAAGCTCCTCTATCGAGCTTGGTACCTCTCCCCCGAATCTGTCACGCAAATCCTTGCAGCAGGCTATTATATTTTGGGCCTTGTTATGATAAAAACCTGTGGAATGAATATCCTGCTCCAGCTCTTTTAAATCTGCATTGGCAAAATCATCTACGCTGGTATATTTTTGGAACAGATCCTGTGTTACTATATTGACCCTGGCATCGGTACACTGGGCGCTGAGTATTGTAGCAATCAATAACTGCCAGGCATTATCATGATGCAGGTAACAAACATAGTCCGTGCCGTAATGCTCGTCAAGTAAGTCAAGGATTGCTTTTGTATTTTTATTCATTCGGTGGTTTCCTCCTTGGTTGAAAAATCACTGAGCACTGTAAATTTAGCTGCATAAGTTATTGGATTTCGCTCCTTATAATCAAACAACACCTTACAGGGAACATCCAGTTTTTTCATACGCCTGTTTACATCATCTTCCCATACGGGATAATCAAATATTTCAATATGCGTCATCTTGGCAAGCTGCTTTCCGTCATAGTCTGAATATGCCGGCAGATAGACTCTTTCTTTTTCTTCCTGCTCATAAAAGTCACGAATATTCTGCTTATACTTTGTTAAGTCTTTGGCAAACTCCGGTCTGCTTTTAGCATTCTCCCTCAAATACAAATCAAAGGTCAAAATCTGCTTAAGCATTTCTTCCCCGGATGCCAGCTCAGTGTTCATTGCAAAATCAAGCAGTACCTGATAGCGGTAATTTCTCGACGGGGTCATAATCAAATAACCTTTTTCCTTGTAAAAATCCGCAAGCTTCTCATACATTTCAAATGCATCTGCAAAGGCAGTCTGCAGCACCGGCAGGATATGTTCAAACTGATTGCTGTTGTAATAAAGCTCCAACATCTCTTCCACCCTTTTCAGGCTTAAAATATTATCATATGAAAGCCACTTGTTGGAAAGCACCTCATAAGGAGGAATATCCGTGTATTTCAATTCATAAACCGTCACTTTTTCATGCATATAGGAACCCTTCAGTACCTTTAAAAACCCAAGCTGAAGTTCATCAGGTTCCATTGCATATACAGTATTAAAAGAATGTCTGAAACTCTCATAATCTTCATAAGGTAAGCCGGCTATTAAATCAAGGTGCATATGTATATTGCGGTTTGCCGCAATCTTTTTAACGGTTTGCCGCAATTTATTTATATCGCTTACGCGCCGGATTTCCTTAAGTGTTTCCGGATTGACAGTTTGCACTCCTATCTCAAGCTTTACAAGTCCCGGACGCATTTTGGCAAGTACTTCTATCTCTTCGTCACTAATTATTTCCGCCGCAATTTCAAAATGAAAATTTGTGACACCATTGTCATTTTCCAACAAAAATTCCCATATTTCCAGTGCGTGTTTTTTATTGCAGTTAAAGGTTCTGTCTACAAATTTTACCTGCTTAACCTTATTGTCCAGGAAAAATTTAAGTTCTTTTTTGACAACCGATACATCCCTGAAACGTACCGTCTTATCAATGGAAGAAAGACAGTAACTGCAGCTGTACGGACAGCCGCGGCTGCTTTCATAATATATTATCCTGTTTTCAAACGAAGATAAATCTTCATATAAAAAAGGGAGTTTGGACATATCAATAGGTTGTCTTGGGGATGTGAAGCAGATTTTATTTTCTGTGGAATACGGTACACGATATGCAATACCTTGTATCCCGGACAGCTCAGATATATCTTTTATCTGATAATCATTTTCGACTTTTATAATCTCTGCATCAGCTTTTACAGACACTGATTTTCTTCTTACTGCATAATAATATTTCACAATCTCTCGAAAAGTTTCTTCTCCCTCTCCGATCATTACTCCGGTTAGAGATTGATAATTTTTTAACAGAGCATATGCATCATATGACGCTTCCGGTCCTCCCAGCCAGATATCCGCATCCGGCAATACTTTAGGAAGTTCAGTCAAGAGTGAATTTATCATCTCCCGATTCCAAATATAATATGAAAATGCAACAACATCCGGCTTCCTATTATAAATATCGGCAAGAATTTCTTCCGTTTTATTATTTATTGTATATTCTGCAATCTCTATATTTTGCCTGTATTTTTCACCGGCATATGCACGCAGACTGTATACGGCAGGATTGGAATGTATGAACTTGGCGTTGATTGCTGTCAGAAGAATTTTCATCTTTGCGTTCCCCTTTGAGTAATAGTATAACACATCGACAAGCCTCATCCAACTCAAGTATATATTTGTAGAAAAATATACATTTTACCTACTTAAAGTCCAAATAATCCACATTAAACAACAAAATGACCCCAAAATCATTTGTCAAGTACAAATTTTGCCTAATTCAGTACAATTTTTGCCATTTTGGAAGATTTTCATATTTAATACAAGAAAGGCCTTACGACTAATAAATATTCTTGCAGGAATAATTTTATTAAATATCAGAATATTTTTTTACTGAAAAATGATTATAATTGAAGAAAGGACATTTACAAATGAATACAAGAATAAAAGAATTGCGGTTAGAAAAAAAGTTAACGCAGAGAGTTCTTGGTGAATATCTTGGCGCAAATCAGACTATGCTGAGTAAAATTGAAAACGGAATCAGTATACCCGATGCAATATTACTAATTGATTTATCTAAATTTTTTCATGTATCCACCGATTACATTCTATATCTATCAGAAGAGCGGACGAATGCAGATTCTCTACTCACAGACAACATTTTTAATCTGAAAAAATATCAAAAGCTTATTTCCTTATTTCAAAAAATGAACTTTAAACAACAGAAAGACTGCTTTACTTTCCTTTGCAGCATGATGAGCATATCAGAATAGTTTTAAACTACCATATGTATTTGTACCTCTACAGGTTATCTATATCTGTTTTACGTAATAAAATTACGTGTCTATTGTGAAGGTGCTCTCAAAGTCGCAAAAGACTTTAAGGAGCACCCTCATTTCTTTTATGCACAATATTTATCTGCTTATAATCATGTATTTAACAAAGCCACAAATCTATCAAACGCCTCCTGCCCCTGTGGAGTTCTCTTATATACACCGGCATCCTCCAATACTTTCATAAAAACGTCACCTATTTCTTTATGCAGGATATCCATTATATTATCTTTATTTATATCAGTGTATCCGGATTTAAATTCATCTACCCAATCCGCATGTTTTTCAAGCACTTCATCCCCTCGTATGTCTTTACCCGAAAGTATGGCATCGGCAAGCTGCTCCATTTCATCTTTCAATCTGGCAGGTAATACGGCAAGCCCCATTACTTCAATCAGACCGATATTTTCTTTTTTGATATGATGAAGTTCCGCATGGGGATGATACACTCCAAGCGGATGTTCCTCTGTGGTTATATTGTTACGTAAAACCAAGTCAAGTTCAAATTTATCTCTGCGTTTTCTGGCAATCGGAGTAATAGTATTATGCGGCTCCCCGTCCGTTTCCGCAAAGATGAACGCAGCTTCATCCGTATATCCTCTCCATGCATTAAGAATCACATCTGCCAAAGCAATCAA
Organism: Lachnospiraceae bacterium; assembly: GCA_022510525.1. Classification (GTDB taxonomy): domain Bacteria; phylum Bacillota; class Clostridia; order Lachnospirales; family Lachnospiraceae; genus UBA3282. The sequence continues at coordinate 19,445 of JAFLTH010000047.1, forward strand.
TCTGTCAGTGTTTTCAGATGAAATTCGTATTACGGACATCGGCCAGTTAACAATTCCTGCCTCCACATCTTCAAAGCCCATAACAGTGAAGGCTCTCTCAACAGGTGCTTTAGCCATGGCAAATTCATAGTGTCCGCCCTGAAAATGGTCGTGGCTTAAAATGGAGCCGCCGACAATCGGCAAATCGGCATTGGAACCCACAAAATAGTGCGGAAACTGTTTTACAAAATCAAAAAGTTTGCAAAACGTATCGTGCTCTATTTTCATTGGAATATGCCTGGAATTAAAAACTATACAATGCTCATTATAATACACATACGGAGAATACTGGAATCCCCATCTGCTCCCATTGATCGTCACCGGAATTATCCTGTGATTCTGTCTTGCCGGATGGTTTACCCTGCCTGCATAGCCTTCATTTTCCATACAAAGAAGACACTTGGGATAGCCGCTCTGCTTAGCGGTTTTGGCTGCGGCGATTGCTTTAGGGTCTTTCTCCGGTTTGGACAAATTAATGGTAATATCCAGCTCGCCATACTTGGTAGGCGCCGTCCATTTCTGGTCTTTTTTAATACGGTAACGCCTTATATAATCGGTGTCCTGACTTAATTTATAAAAGTAGTCAGTCGCTTCTTTCGGACTTTGCTCATACTTTGAACTAAATGTCGCAATTACTTCGCTGGGTCTGGGAACCAGCAGACCCATAATTTTAGTATCAAACAGGTCACGGTATACTATGCTGTTCTCGGTCATAATACCCTGCTCATAAGCATAATCCATCATTTCCGAAAGGACTGTTTCCAATTCATCCACAGACATGGTAACATCCGTATTGGTTTTGTCCGATGCAGAATTTATGACATTTGTGTCAGTTTCTTCCAACTCATCTAAGTGAAAAAGCTCAAGTAGACGATTGGTTGTATATGTTTTATCAGCTTCTTCAATCAAACCTGTTTGCAGAGCATATTGAACTAATTTCCTGATATTATTTTGAATCATATTTACCTCCATTTACAGTACATATTATAATTTGCTCGGCCCATCCCCAATTTCCACAACGTAGAAATCAGCTTCTTTTCCAACACGCTCTTTATATGCGGCTCCTACTTTTTCTTTAAACTCATCTATAGCTTCATCCTTTACAATACTTACCGTACAGCCGCCAAAACCTGCTCCCGTAATACGTGAACCGATCACACCCGGAATTTTCCATGCTTCTTCTACCAGTACATCAACTTCACCACAAGATACTTCATAATCATCACGCAGTGAAACGTGTGACGCATTCATCAATTCCCCGAAAAGTTTTACATCATTCTTCTTAAGCGCTTCTACCGCACGTACGGCTCTTCTGTTCTCATACACTGCATGTTTAGCCCTGCGTATCCTTACCTCATCCTTAATTGCGGACTTGTGAGTTTCAAATTCCTCTTCCGTAAGGTCTCCAAGACCTTTAATATCCACTACTGTTTTAAGTTCCTCAAGCGCCTGTTCACATTCACTTCTCCTTGTGTTATATGCGGAATCTACCAGACTATGCTTTACCTTACTGTTAGTCACAACTACCTTGGCACCGTCTAGTACAAGCGGTGCATATTCATAAGATAAGTCGGCAGTATTTAAGAAAATGGCGTTATCCTTCTTTCCCATTGCGGATGCAAACTGATCCATTATTCCGCAATTCATACCGTTGAAATTATTTTCCGCATACTGTCCTATAAGCGCCAAATCTATGTTTGTTACATCAAAGCCGAACAAATCGCGCAGGATGAATCCTGTAAGCACCTCCAATGATGCGGAGGATGAGAGCCCTGAACCGTTTGGAATATTTCCGTTTAAAACAATATCCAATCCGCAGGTCATCTTAAAGCCTCTTTTTTCAAAAGCCCACATAACTCCCTTGGGATAATTGGTCCAATCGGCTTCCTTTTCGGGTTTCAAATCTATGATGGAGGATTCTATTACTCCCAGCTTATCAAAATTCATGGAATATAAACACAGCTTATCATCATCTCTTTTCCTTGCTGCCGCATATGTTCCGATTGTCAATGCACACGGAAAAACATGACCGCCGTTATAATCCGTATGCTCGCCTATCATATTCACGCGGCCCGGTGCAAAGTATACATTCACACCCTCTGTGTCTCCAAAAATCTCCCCAAACTTTTTCAGCACTGTTTCTTTCATACCCCTGTCTCCTTTATATTTATAATTTTGTTTTCCTGAATCATTTTTAACTATTTCCAATGATCATTTAGATAATTTAGAAAATCACATAAGCAATTACTTACTGCACCGTAAGATAACTTGACACCGCATATACGGTTTGTCCGTTATATTCAAGCTGTGACCAGCCGTTATCACCTATACCGGTTCTGGTAAGCACTTCCCCGTTATGCAGCATTCCGACTACCGTATCGGGGTTGGATGTGCTGGGTTCCGTCCTTAAATTAGTCTCAATTTTTGCTGTAACCTGCTCATTTACCGGAGTATAGACTGGTCCCTGCGGCGGTGCCTGCTGCCCGGTATCTGCCATATCTGTGGTCAGATAACTTGTAACCGCGTACAATGTCTGTCCGTTGTATATTACTCTTGACCAGCCGTTATGCCCGATTCCTGTTCTGGTTGCAGTATCGCCATGCACAAGTTTATGTACAATGGTATCATCATTTATTGTACTTGGCTCGGAGCGCAGATTGGTTTCCTGCTTGGCAGTTACCGTCTCATTTACTTCTGTAAAAATGATTCCCACCTCCGGATTGGCCTCTACAACTTCGGCAGGTGAGCTATCTTTGGCTTCAGCCTCTTTAGTATATTGGAAATAAGCAAGATTTACATCCGTCTTTCTAGATATTCCTGCAACTATACCCTGGCTTGTATACTGCCACATATCGTGAACTCCGGAATAACTGGAAGAAGTGGTTGCCGGATAAGGCTGGTCAGGGTATTGTGCAACCCATATTTTATATCTTGAAGAAAGAATCCCCGTATCCCACTGTGCACTGCCCTCAAGCTCTCCCTTGGAAGCATAGAACATAGGTGTATAACCGGCAGACGCAATTTCGTCTAAAAACGCACAGGCAAGCGAAGTTCTGGCAGCACTGTCCATTCCAAACTGCCTGCTGTCAAATGACTGAAAATCTTCACAGTTATATGCTACCGGATATGTAATTCTATACTTCGCAATAATATTTTTGGTAAACACAGCTTCCGCCTTTGCCTCATCCTGTGTTATTGCAGAAGAAAAGAAGTATGCGCCTATCATAATCCCCGCATTCTGTGCTTCCTGCATATTATATCTTGCAGTTGGATCTTCAAAAATCTCCCCGGTAGACTTAGCCCTGTAACCCACACGGATCATAGCAAATTCCACACCGGATGCTTTTACCTTGCCCCAGTCAATGGTGCCTTGATATTTAGATACGTCTATTCCCATAGCCATACCTGTTACTTCATCTTCATTTATGCCTGCAACAGTAACTTCCGCACCGCTGCCATCGTTACCCGCTGCCGCGGATGACTGGGGGTCCTGGGCATCATCCAGTGCACCTACTCCGACTTCTGACGGAGCGCTTGGTGTGTTATCTGCATCGGAATCGAGTAAGTCATCTAAATCAGCGTCTCCATTTTCCAAGTCGATTTCTAAATTATCAGCATCCTCATCCAATAGATTCCGGTCTTCGGTCTCTGACATATTTAGCTGCGCCCTAAGAGCTTCACGCTCATCTCTTTTGTTCTTGAGAAATATGGCAAATACAATGATAAGTATTATCAGTATAATGACTGTTGCTGCCGCTATCCCAACCAAAAGTTTCTTATTGACGACACTGCTTAAATCTTCCAAATCCAGTATATCATCATCACTGTCTTCAAACTCCGTTTTTATATAGTCGGTATCTCTATTTGAACTTCTTCCGTTTGTATCCTGTTTCATATTCTTTATTTTTTATCCTTTATCCGCTAATTAATTATCATATATAAATATGACACCGCTGTCACATTTCCTGTATTTCTCATTACACATTTTTATTATAAAAAGGTTAGGCATAAATATCAAGCGTCAGTTCATACTCCATAACACTGCAATAAGTTCGAAGTGACAGGCATAAAAATAAAGCGGGTGATGGGAATCGAACCCACATATCCAGCTTGGAAGGCTGGTGTTCTA
>JAFLTH010000048.1 GCA_022510525.1 Lachnospiraceae bacterium
AGTCCTGTGATGGTATATTTAGCTTTATTGCCCACCTTCTTGTTTCCACTGTAAGCGATCTTATAATCCTTACCTTCCACAAGCGTAGTATCATTGTATGTAACTTTAAGTTTATGATCTTCCTGCGTAAAAGTAGATCCTGTACTTACGAAGGTAAGTGATGTGCTGGCAGTTACCTCTGCATCATCCATTTCAACTTTGACTGCTTTATCATCCTTAGGTGCAGGTTTGACAGTATAGGTCTTGGTTACGGTTCCTACGCATCTTTCGCTGATTCCAATAACTGTGAACTTCTTCTTACCTGCACTGTTCATATCCTCAGGATAGGATACGATATAGTCACCATCTTCACCATCTGTTGATTCTTTAAGTGCTTTCTCTCCGGAACCTTTGCTGGACAATCCGGATTTGGTGGTTACTTCGAATACAGGTTCAACCTTGTTATCCTCGCCTTCGCCTTTATATGTCAGGTTCTTGTTTGCTTCACTGTCAAGCTTAACAGTAATCTTGGCATTCTTCTGAGCTTCTTTCTCTAAAACTTTTACAGTAAGGGGTCGCTCACCTGTGAAATTACCCTTACCTATAATAGTTATTTCAGTACCATTATCGCTCATTTTCCATTTCTTTGTCTTGTTGGAAGTATTTTTAAATTCATAATCCTTGGTTGTCAGGTTAGTACCGCCATAGCTTAGTGACAGTGTGGCCTTTGCACCATCTGCTACATATACTTCTTTACCTGTTACTTCATCCGTTCCATCATCTTCATTGTTATACGCAAGACTCTTTTGTTCAATCGTAAATGTTGCGAATGTGCTTCCGCTCAGGTTGCCTTTACCAGTTACAGTTATCTTTGCTTTGCTGTTTCCGGAGCTTGCTTTGATGTTATTGCTGTACTTAACTGTATAATCTATACCTTCGGTAAGCTCTTTACCACTCCCACCATTTGTCACAATGATTTCAGGATTAATTGCGCTTCCTGTATAGGTATAAGTTTCGTCTTCATTTTTAAACTGTATTTTTAAACCTCCGGTAGTGCCTCTCTCTTTCCATTTAGCTTTGATGGTAGTATCTCCAGCAGGAGTATATGTCTCTCCCAATTCATTATCGTCTGCATCTACCCAACCTTGGAATGTACAGTTATCTTTAGTAGGTGTTCCAAGTTTTGAGAGATCGATGCTGTCTCCGGCATATACTGTTAAGGAGGAAGGTATTGTATCAGATGTACCTCCGTCCAAATCTATATTAACAGTATAAGTTTCCGCAGTTTTCCATGTTGCTTTAATAGTCATGTTACCTGTAGGCTGATATGGAAGTTTCAAAGACTTGCCATCTTCATCAATCCAGCCTTTGAAAATAAATCCATCTTTTATAGGATCCGGAAGCTTTTCTTTAGTAATGCTATAACCTTTGCTTATAGCCAGCGGAGAGGTTACTGTAGATGTTCCGCCATCTAATTCTATACTGACATTATATTTTAAATCATCATATACAAATTCACTGCCATTTGGAATTACAATTATAGCAAACAGATAATCAGTGCTATTTCCTAATATAGTATGATCTCCTGCCGGAAGATTATCTATTTTTATAAAACCAGATTCACCATTATTAGTATTAGGGCCATAGCTGGTATTATCAATTTTATGCTTTTTAGTTGAACCAACGCTTAGCAAAAGAACCAATGTAGATGACGTTGTGGTTTTAAATGTAACAGTTCCACCTCCTGTCAGTGTAAATCGTCCTCTGGTACTTGATGAGTACTGTAAACCTTCATAAGTTCCTGATCCTCCAGCCTTAGTATTATACTCACCTTTAAAATCAAAATAAGGGCTTACAAGCATTTCATCAGGAAAGCTATGTACTACAGTCTGCGTACCTATGGGCGTAACTCCATAGCTGCCCTCATCTTCACCTTCGGAAAGCCACTTGGCAATAAGGGTAATATTTCCGGTAACTTTATCATTCTCAAAATCCCACTTACGATATACATTATACCAGCCGTCCAGCTTCTCTTTTCCATCAGGTATAATTTCAGGATCAGCAGGCTTTACAAGCAGGCTATTCTCCTCGACACGTACATAGTATACATCTTCACCATTATTAGGATCAAAGGTTATTGTATAATAAACAGTTGCAACTTCATTTGCAACACCACCTACAGACACCAAAGACGATGTATAATTTGTACATAAATCTTTTAAAGCCTGATTTAAAGAAGAAGATTTATCGTCACTATCATTAAATGAAAATGCTGTTCCCGGAAAATCCCCACCATTTACACGGCCGGCACTTTCCTTTACAATCTCCTTGACCTTATCAGCTTCATCTAATTTGTATGAATAAAAACCAGGTTCCGTATCAAAATTGTTGTATGTGTGTCCGCCATTTTTTGCTTTAACCGTATTAGGAACCTTTTCATCCCTGCTTGAAGCCTCATAAGCATCAAAATCTATAGAAGCATCCCCACTATTTGCGTATGATACTTCTGCATCACCATAATCAGTAATCGAATCATCATCTAAAATTTCTGTTTCATTCTCGTCAGTGGAACCGTCTATATCCTGAGCTTCTGCATCTTCATCATTTGGAGCTTCTCCTGTCTCAGAATCCTTAGTTTCTTCATCGGCAATACTATCTTCGTCCGATGCATTTTCTTTAACAGAAACATCATTATCAGATGCTTCTGTATCTTCTTTATCAGCATCCTCATCTGTTTCAGAATCAGCAATTTCTTCAGTAATAACGGTACTATCCTCAGAAGCATCTACAGTGTCATCCACATCAATATTTATCGATGCTTCATCATCCAAAGCTACGTAAGCTACAAAGCCGGATTCTTCTTCCCGACTCTCTGACACATCAATGTTTGCCTGATAAGGAATATACGAAGTCTGACCTATCATATAATTTCCATAGGCCTTAATAATGCTGCCTTCTTCGGATGAAAGCGTTCCCGTATCAGAACCTTGCATGGAAATTATCATAGGATATTTACAATTTCTAAAATAATTATTCTCTACAAAAATAGATGCACCGCCTGCAGCGCCGCCTATACCATATTTGGAGATACCATCATAGTAGTTATTATATACATGAGTTGTATAAAAACGCACTCTCGGATGCCTCGAGTCAGAATGGTCAAACCAGTTATGGTGATATGTTGCATGGTACTCATTTGAATTTTCCTCAAGTCCCAGCAGACAGCTCTTGCCTGAATCCCAAAAATGATTGTAAGAAAATGTTACCCAATCAGACTTCTTACAATCAAGCATTCCATCTCCCTTTTTCTGGTCATCATCAGTTCCTGCCTCTCCATAAAAAAAGTCACAGTTATGAACCCATACATGATCATTATCTTGCTGTACTCCTATATTATCTCCTTCAATACTGTTACAGTTCATAAATCCCAAATTACGTATTTCAACATTTGAAGCATTTAATACACGAATACCCCAGCCATTTGCTACCGCATCTTCGCCAACGCCTTCAATAGTAATACCTGCAACAGCCCTATTGCCATTTTCAATTGCAATGTCACCTTTGTCCATTACATCAAAATCTTCTACATTACCAATAATACGAACATCTAAAGGTTTACTTAATTTTAGAGATTTATAAGCATTCAGTATATTTTGAAGCCCCACATACTCTGTACCATCATCTCCCTTAAGTGTTACTGCATTCTTACTTGCATTAGTTACATAAATGACACTCGTGTCATCTTTTAAGGTTCCATCCTTCTTATATGCACCGGGTGTGTTTATATTCTCATCATCTTTTTCATTGTCCGCATATCCCTGCCATGCAAAACCTGAACGGTCATGACTCGTAACCTCTACAGCTTTAACTCCTTCTGCTTTCTTAGCAGTTCTATTCTTACTCGCATCAAACGTACCTGCCACGACCTTCACATACCAGGTACCTTCAGTAAGACCAAGCACATCTGCCCTATAATAATCAGGATATTTTCTGATCAATTCGTCATCAATCAGATTTCCCTCATTTTCCTCCACATTTTCATCTTTAGAAACATACACTTGATAACCATTAGCACCATCTACCTGAGACCACTTAACATAAGCGCCCTCCTCGTATCCTTTGCTGTCATCACTAAATACAATCGCCGTAACTCCATCAGTCGGCCCTCCTTCTGTAGCATTTACAGTCATCAGCATGCTGTAATCCACAGTCGGAACCGCAATAACCAACGCCAGCATTAACGCAAACGCTCTTTTTAACAGTTTCTTACTTTTTTTACTCATTACCCCATTGCTCCTTCCTGAAATTATTGATTTAACCCCATATAATTGTTTATATCTTCTTCACATGAACGCATAGCCATTATAGTATCCTCAAGCAGCTTATCCAACTCTACGCCCATCATCTCCGCTCCCTGCTCGATTATATCTCTTGAACAACCGGCAGCAAAAGCCTTGCTCTTATATTTCTTTTTAAGTGATTTAAGTTCCATATCCTGAACGCTCTTAGACGGTCTCATAAGCGCTGCCGCACCAATCAGTCCGGAAAGCTCATCCACTGCAAAAAGCACTTTCTCCATCTCATGTTCAGGCTTAATATCTACCGTTATTCCATAGGCATGCGAACACACCGCATGAATAATATCCTCCGAAACACCTCCTGCCCGAAGCAATTCAGGCGCCTTGATACAATGCTCTTCCGGATATTCTTCAAAATCAATATCATGAAGCAGACCAACGATTCCCCAGTATTCCGCCTCATCTGAATATCCCAATTCCCCGGCATACCATTTCATTATTCCTTCCACCGTTAATGCATGTTGTATATGAAACGGATCCTTATTATGCTTTTTAAATAATTCAAAAGCATCGTCTCTTTTTATGTATTCACTCATTAAAAAATACCCCTTTCAGACTGCAAATTTAGCCTATTTTAAATAATTATAGTATTGCGAAAAAGCGGTTGTCAAGGTACATTTTACAGGCTACATCAGGACATCTGTCTTGCCTTTATATATAACTCTTTCCTAATTTAAAAAAGTAGTGTAAAATAATTATAATATGTTATTTTTTTACAATTAGGATTCTAAAAACATAAATGATTAATTTATAAAACGGAAGGATATAGGTACGAAATATGGATAGACAGAACTTAACTCTGCTCACGGATTTATATGAACTGACAATGATGCAGGGTTATTTCAAAAACAAAGATCAAAATGAAACCGTAATCTTTGATGCCTTTTACCGCAACAACCCCTGCGATGGCGGCTTTGCCATATCCGCAGGTTTAGAGCAGTTGATACAATATATAAAAGAACTGCATTTTGAGGATGAGGACATTGAATATCTTGCGAGTCTTGGTATTTTTGAGCAGGATTTTCTGGATTACCTCCATGAATTCAAATTTACCGGAGATATCTATGCGATTCCCGAAGGTACCGTTGTCTTTCCCAGAGAACCTATTGTAAAAGTTATTGCACCTATTATGCAGGCGCAGCTTATTGAGACTGCTATTCTGAATATCATAAATCATCAAAGCCTGATTGCTACCAAAGCGGCAAGGGTATGCTATGCCGCACACGGCGACGGCATTATGGAATTCGGCTTAAGACGTGCCCAGGGACCTGATGCCGGAGTTTACGGAGCCAGAGCTGCTGTAATCGGCGGCTGTATTGGAACTTCCAATGTTTTATGCGGTCAGTTATTTGATATTCCGGTAAAAGGCACACATGCACACAGCTGGATTATGAGTTTTCCGGATGAATATACTGCATTTAAGACCTATGCCAATATGTATCCGTCAGCCTGCATTTTGTTGGTTGATACTTATGATACATTAAAATCCGGCGTACCCAATGCAATTAAGGTATTTACCGAAATGAGGGAGGCGGGAATCCCTCTCACTTTCTATGGAATCCGTCTGGACAGCGGCGACCTTGCATACCTTTCCAAAAAGGCACGTAAGATGCTGGACGAGGCCGGATTTACAGATGCTGTGATATCTGCATCCAATGATTTGGATGAGTTTCTTATTCAAAGTTTAAAAGATCAGGGTGCTGCAATAACTTCCTGGGGTGTAGGGACACATCTTATCACATCTAAAGACTGCCCTTCATTCGGAGGTGTATATAAACTTGCTGCTATTATGGGAAAAGACGGAAAATTCATCCCTAAGATTAAGCTGTCCGAGAATACCGAAAAGGTTACTAATCCGGGAAATAAGACTATTTATCGTATCTATGAAAAAGAGACCGGCAAGATTAAAGCCGACCTTATCTGTTTGGTTGACGAGGAGTTTGACGAGTCTAAGCAGCTTATGCTCTTCGATCCTGCCGAACCTTGGAAAAAGACTATGCTTAAAGCAGGCACTTACACACTTCGCGAACTTATGGTTCCGGTTTTTAAAAACGGTGAATGCTGTTACACTTCTCCCAAGGTAATGGATATACGTGATTACTGCCAGGAAGAATTAAATACACTCTGGGATGAAACAAGACGACTTGTAAACCCACATAAGGTTTATGTAGATCTGTCCAGTAAATTATATGACATTAAGATATCGCTGCTGGATCAAATGAGTATAACCTGACACGCGTGTCATAAACATTCATTCTGGGCGGCTTTTAACAATTCAACCATATATTCCACCGCACTATGCAGCATCCCTGTATCAACCATAAACTCCGTATGGTGAATTGGGTGTCCAACTCCTGTGCCGATTTTTATATAGCAGCCCGGAATATTTTCTTCATAAAAAGCAAAATCATCCCCGCCCAGGGAGCTTTCTTCCACTGCGGTGGCAAGTCCCATTTCCTTTGCCTTTATCTCACACAGATTAACCATATCTTTATCATTAAAGGTTGCCGGACAGCCTGCAATCCATTCCACATCCGCCTCGGCACCATAAGCCTGTGCCGTCATCTGCGCAATCTCGCGAAGTCTTCTTTCATAAAGAATACGGTCCTCACGCTCCATTGTACGTACGGTACCCTCCATAACTGCCTTATCCGGTATCACATTCCATGTCGTTCCTGCACTTACTCTGGTTACACTAATAAGTGATGGATGAAAAGCATTGACATTCCTGCTTACTATTGACTGCAGCGACTGTATTATAGCCGCCGAAACCGGAATAGGGTCAATACCGTCATCAGGATGTGCACCGTGGCAACCTACACCCTTAACCGTAATCACAAAACGATCCACAGCAGCCGTTACATAACCCTCACGAATGGCAATCACTCCGGCAGCATTGGTAGGATCCGCATGAATACCCCATATACGCTCAACACCGTCCATTACATCCGTATCCAGTACCTTCAATGCTCCAATAGAACTTTCTTCTGCCGGCTGAAAGATAATCTTGACACTGCCTTTCAGCTCTGACTTATTTGCCTCAAGCAGTATCGCACATCCAATTCCAACCGTTATATGCATATCATGCCCGCAGGCATGCATAACTCCAACCTTCTCAGATTTATAATTTAAATCAGTTTTTTCCTCAATCGGCAGTGCATCAATATCACACCGCAATGCCTGTACCGGTCCTTCTTTTTCCCCACGTACGATTGCAACCAATCCCGTGTCTAAATTATACGAAAGAATTTCTATTCCTGCATCAGTTAGAATTTCTCTTATTTTTTGTGTTGTTTCATACTCTTCATAAGATAGTTCCGGGTGTCTATGAAACCAATGAAAAATATTTATTAATTCTTCTTTCAAATGTTCTATATCCATAGCAGACTCCTACCTCATCTCACTATTAGGATCCAACGCATCCCTCAAAGCATCTCCGACAAAATTAATTGCCACCACCAGCACAACAATCATGAGCCCTGCCGGAATCCAAAGCCAGGGCTGATCTGTCAGAACAGTAAGCGACTGTGCACCGTTAAGCATATTTCCCAGGCTTGCCGTCGGCGGCTGCACTCCCATACCAAGAAAGCTAAGTGCCGCCTCATCCAGCATAGATATGGCAAGTACCGAAGTAGCATAAACAAGAATCGGTGCAATCGTATTCGGCAATATTTCAGAAAATAAAATATGTCTAAGCGGCATTCCCGCCACAATATTTCCTTTAACAAAATTAGTTTCCCTAAGAGACAATACATTTCCCCTGACCAGTCTGGCAATTCCCGGCCAATCCACAAAACCGAGTATAAGAATGATATTCCACAATCCCGGTTTAAAGATAGCTGCCGCAACAAGTACCAATAAAATATAGGGAAATGACATTACCATATCCGTAAAACGCATAATGATCATATCAGCCACTCCGCCGAAATATCCTGCCACCAGCCCCAAAATAACTCCTATTACGGTAGATATCAATGTAGCCATAACTCCTACCAGCAGTGATATCCTCGTAGCATATAGAAGCCTGCTTAAGACATCTCTTCCTATCTGGTCTGTACCGAGCAGGAACTCCTTATTCGGCGCACCTCTGAAACTTCCCACAATAGCATCAGGATCATACGGTGCAAGAACGGGTGCAAGAACCGCTGCACCGCATAATAATGCCAGAACGATCAAACTTATTGCTGCCAGATGATGTCTTTTAAACCTTCTAAATACTGTCTGTATATAACTTTCTGTAGAGATTTTATCAATGTTGTTTATTTCCGATTTCATTATAACCCCCACGCCTCTCCACTATTGCAACTGTATAGTCGGGTCAACCAGCGCATATAAAATATCCGTAACCAGATTTCCGATCAAAACGACAATTGCCGAAAGCAGACACACTCCCATAATAACCGGATAATCCCTATTACTTATTGCGCTCATAGTCATAAGACCAAGTCCCGGCCACGAGAACACCTGTTCGATTATTATCGCCCCGCCAAAAAGCACCGGAATCTCCATTCCAATTACCGTAACGATAGGTACCAGCGCATTTCTAAGTGCGTGCTTATAAATAACTTTAAATCTTCCGATACCTTTTGCCCGTGCCGTCCTGAGATAATCCTGCTGCAGAATTTCCAAAACAGCACTTCTGATATAACGAATATTGCTTCCTGCCATAGAAGCAGCCAGCACTATTACAGGCATTACCATATGCTTTGCCACATCCCCGGCCGTAGCCTTTATCCCAAGCGTGCTCATACCACTTGACGGTAGAACACCGAATTTTATTGTAAAAATATAAATCAATAACAAGGACAGAAAAAATCCCGGAATACTGCTTCCTAAAAATGAAAGTGTCACCACCGTATAATCGCCCTTGGAATACTGGTGTATTGCACTGTATATTCCTGCAGGTATCGCAATAAAAAGACTTATTATCAAAGACACTCCCATCAACAGCAAAGTAGGTCCCAGATGACTTCCTATCATGGAACTCACCGACTGATAGGATTTAACCGAGTATCCCATATTTCCGTGCAGCAGCTGCTCCAACCATATGAAATACTGTATATAAAAAGGTTTATCCAAACCCATGGCAATTCTTTTGGCTTCCAAGGCTCCCTCTGATACACGCGGACCCTGCAGCATTGAAAGCGGACTTCCTGCCATACACATGATTGCGTAATCAATGATTGTAATTCCAATCAGGACAGGAACCGCTATTAAAATTCTTTTCAATATATATTTTCCCATCAATACTTACCTTTCCGCTATTTACTCATAACACAGGGGCAGGCTGCATAATGCTCTTTTCCCACTTTGGTCATTACTTCCTGCATCTTTGGTTCGTCCAAACTGCACTTTTCTTCCACACGAGGGCATCTGGTATGAAACCTGCAGCCTGATGGAGGCTCCATACTGCTGCCTATATCTCCCTGCAAAAGTCCGCGTCCACTGTCTGCATCTTCAGGGTCGGGCACCGGTACTGCATCAATCAAAGCCTGAGTGTAAGGATGTACCGGATGGTTAAAAATTTCCTTAGTATCGCCTATCTCAACAATCTTACCAAGATACATTACCGCAATTCTGTCGCTTACATAATTGACTGCCCCAAGCCCATGTCCTACAAAAAGCAGTGTCAGATCAAGGTCTTTCTGAAGACTTTTTAACAGATTAAGAATCTGCGCCTGAATCGATACATCCAGCGCACTTACAGGTTCGTCGCATACAATGAACTCCGGATTCAGTGAAAGGGCTTTGGCAATGCCAATCCTCTGCCGCTGTCCACCTGAAAATTCATGCGGATATCTTCCAAGCACATTTTGTGACAAGCCTACCATATCTAATATTTTAAGTATATCTTTCTCTACGGTATCCCTTGTCGAAATATTATGATACAGCATGGGCTGTGCCAAAATCTCATAAATATGTTTTCTTGGATTCAACGAAGAATACGGATCCTGAAATACCATCTGAAGTCCGGTACGCACATCCTGCATTTCGGATTTTTTCATCTCCGACAGATTTTTACCCTTATAATAAATAGTTCCGGCCGTAGGCTTTTCAAGACCTACCAGCTGCCTTCCGACAGTAGATTTTCCCGAACCGGACTCTCCTACAAGCCCTAAAATCTCTCCCCGGTTTATGGAAAAGCTTACTCCGTCCACTGCTTTCACATAACCTAAAGTATGTGTAACAATGCCGCCCTTTACAGGGTAATATTTTTTCATATTTTCTACTTGTATCAGTGGAACAGTTTCCATTTTGCTATACCTTCCTCTCAAACTGCATATTTCTGTCTTATGCACTTAGCTGTGTGGTCCGGGGCAAACTCATAGTCTTTTTGCGGTTTATCACATTCAGATCTGTAATGCTCGCAGCGTCCCGCAAAACGGCAGCCTTCAATGTCATCATAGTTTTCCGGCACAATACCCGGTATAGAAAAAAGCTGTCTGTCCTCACCGTCCCGTATCGACGGTATTGATGCAAGCAGAGCCTGTGTATAGGGATGCTTTGGATTATTAAAAAGTTCCTTAACCGATGCTTCCTCAATCAACTGACCCGCATACATAACAAGCACTCTATCGGCCATCTGTGCAACCAGACCAATATCGTGGGTAATTAAAATGACAGCCATGTCATTTTCTTGCTGCAGCTCTTTTAAGAGTTTCATAATCTGGGCCTGTATAGTAACGTCCAATGCGGTAGTGGGCTCATCTGCAATTAAAAGCTTGGGATTGCATGAAAGTGCCATTGCAATCATTACCCTCTGTCTCATACCCCCTGAAAGAGTATGCGGATATTTCTTCATTGTTGCTTCCGGATCGGGCATTCCAACCTTTTGCAGCAGCATAATGGCTCTCTCTCTTGCTTCCTTCTTAGATAATTTCATATGAGTTATGATACTTTCCGTAATCTGACTGCCTACGGTAAAAACAGGATTCAACGAAGTAAGAGGATCCTGAAATATCATTGTTATCTGATTTCCCCTTATCCCATCCAATTCCTTTTCCGTCATGTTAAGCAGGTTTTTTCCGTCGAATATGACCTTTCCGTCTGTTACTTCTCCGTTTCTTGCAAGCAATCCCATAATTGAAAGTGAAGTCACGCTTTTCCCGCAGCCGGACTCACCTACTATACAAACAAACTCACCCTTATCTACATGAAAATCAATATGGTCTACCCTTATATTTGTACCAAAATCTCCCTTGAAAGATGTTGTAAGATCTTCAACCTCCAATAAATGTGACATAGCCTCTCTCCATTTATTATTATACAAATACCACAGACGGTCATATACCATCTGTGGTACTTCACTTAACGCTTATAATAACATATCACTATTCTGTACTGCAAGCACTAAAAGAATTATTCTGCAATCTCCCACTCGTGCACATTTGCAAAAGTACCGTAAACATTGGAATTTACATTTTTAACACGCTTACTTACCGCTCCCTGCGCACTGATAATATATGCTGAGAACATCGGAACATCTTCCTGTACTTTCGTATCAACAATTGTATAACAGTCTCTTATCTCATCAATGCTTCCTGCAGTCTGGGTTGCCTCTAAGGCTTCATTTATTTCATCATCTGCATATCCGGTCCAGCTTCCTTCACCGCCGAGCAGCCATGCTACATCCGGATAAGGATCTACAGGTGCATAAGTATACTGTACGGCAAAGAAATCATAATCAGTTGTTCCGGCTATCTCCATCAATCCGGCAAGGTCTCTTTGGGTAACTTCAACATTAATGCCCACCGCTGCCCATTGAGCAACCATAACCTGTGCTGCATTAACAAACGCACCGTCACCTGAATTTACAAAGAACCGCAGGGTCTGTGAGCCATCCCATCCGGCTTCATCAAGCAGTTCTTTAGCTTTCTCCGGATTATATTCCAAAGGTGTTATGCTGCTATCGTAAAACGGTCCCGCAGAAGAAAGGAATCCGTCTACAACCTCACCATGACCTTTCATAAGTTCATCTAAAATCTTGTTTCTGTCAATTGCATATACAAGTGCCTGACGAACTCTTGCATCAGGAATATTTTCTGTCTGAATAAATACGGACTGGTTTGTAACCGGCGAACCGTATACAACATCTATATTCTCAAGGGCTTCAATATTTTCATAATCTTCCTGAGGAATTGCCGTCATTGTATGATGTGTAATGTCAATTTCACCGGACTGAAGTCCTGCGTAAATCTGGCTTGAATCCACTATACGGAAGTTGAGGTTGTCAATCTTAGGTGCACCTTTCCAATAGTTCTCATTGGCCTTATATGAGATATAATGATCAACGTCATAATCGGTTAAGATATAAGGACCGCTTACTACATCAGGATGATTGAACCAATCCAGTGTTGAAAGTTCATCCTCAGTGTAATCACCAAGTATATGTTTAGGTAACGTATGAATATAGTAAGCATAAGTATTCTCAAAGGTTGTCATTGCAATAGGATATTTGGTAGTAAACTGAATGGTTTTCTCATCAATAACCTGCACACCCTCAACACTCTCGGCGCCTTCTTCCACAAATCCATCATCATCAACACCTTCAAATGCATAAAGCATATAGGTTGGGTTGGCAATTACAGGACTTGCCATACGCAGGAAGGTAAACTCTACATCTTCCGCCGTAACAGGCGTACCGTCTGACCATGTTGCATTCTCATCAATATGAACAACAAAATTGATATTATCCTCAGTCGTAACGGAATCTGCCAACATCGGCTGGAAGTTTAACTCACCGTCCAAATCTACCAATGGAAGGAATTCCATTGCTATGGCATACTTATTGATCCAAGTCTGGTCTACGACAAGCGGGCTGACCCCACCCAGGGAATCCGTAACACCAATGTTTACACTGCTTATCCCATCTGAGCCTGCAACATCATTATTTTCACTTCCCGAATCATTGGATTCCGTAACATCATTGTTTTCATTTACCGAATCATTAGACTCCGTAATATTATTGCTTTCATTTCCTAAGTCATTAGCTGTTGAGCCGCAGCCTGTCATTGCAAGCAACATTGCTGATACCAGTGCCAGTCTAAGCGCCTTACTAATAAATCCTTTCATTTCACTCCTCCTCTTTATTTCCTACTATTCACATAGGAACTGTGGTATAATTATATTTCCATATATTTCTATTGTCAATATTTTTTATATAAAAACCGCTTTTTATAAACAGTTTTTTGACGTAATTCCCCAATTATCGGGCTTTTAAGCATATATGAGTGTATAATAGCATATTCTTGACAAAAAAAGCAATACATTGTATATTACAATCACTTTCATAAGATGAATTCCGTTAGCCTGTAAAATGGAGGAAATATGAAAAATTTACTTAATTATCAATCCAGCGAGTACGACTGTGGTCCCGTTACACTCACTAATGCAATACGTTACCTCTTTGACAGGGAAGTACTCTATCCCGATATAATTAAATATATAATGTTATATTGTCTTGATTCTTATAATGAAAAAGGAGAAATAGGCAAGCTTGGAACTTCTGCATCTGCAATGATGTTTCTTGCCAACTGGATGAATCAGTTTGGTAAAATGAAAAATTTTCCGATTACCTGTGAATTTCTATCAGGAGATGATGTATATATAAGTCAAGACAGCAAGATACTCTGCGCCCTTCAGCAGGGAGGTGTTGTTGTTCTACGCCTATATCTGGAGGTAGCACATTATGTACTTTTAACAGGAATAGAAGGCGACCGCATTTACATTTTTGATCCCTATTATGAAGAAGAAGACGATCCGGAATTTGATAAGGAATATTATGACCCCGGTATCATACTTATAAATGACCAACCCAAACGTGCTAACCGCTTGATCTCAATTGAAAAACTCAACAGAACCACGACAAATTTTTATGAAATGGGACCCCAGGATATCCGAGAGGCGGTTATCATCTTTAACACCGACACCCGCCTCCTTCCGGAAAATACCATTGACTATTTTATTTAACTTCTACTGCTCCATCTGTCTGCCCAGGAAGCCTGCGGCAGACTGGATGAGCTTCTGTTCCACTTCGCCCATCTTCGACTTATTATCCATTTCCAGTAAAATTACAGAGCCGATAACATCACCTTCACATATGATAGGACTAATTGCCTCATATTGATATTCATCATCATATTCATGACAGACCGAAATGAAATTTCTGTCTCCTTTTGCCGCTACTACGCTCTCCCTGTTATTGATTTTTTCTTCCAGATCTTTGCTGATGGATTTTCCAAGGACATTCTTCATACCTCCGGAAACAGCAATAAACTGATCTCTGTCAGATATCATTGCTATATGACCTGATACCTGTGCCATACTTTCCGCATACTGCTTGGCAAATGTTCCCATCTCCCCAATCGGAGAATATTTCTTTAAAATAATCTCGCCTTCCCTGTCAGTATAGATTTCAAGCGGATCTGCCTCCCTGATACGAAGAGTACGACGAATTTCCTTAGGAATTACAATACGCCCAAGGTCATCTATTCTTCTAACAATTCCTGTTGCTTTCATAAACTCAAAACCTCCATCTATTCTAATAGTATTTTATATAAGTCGTGCTACTAGTATCTGTAAATGGTGGGAGTTTATACCTTAAAATTTTTATTTTTTTACACCTTTTGCTCCAGTGATATTTGCATTCTGTAAAATATTGCTTTCAAAAGAGGTCATAAGGCTTTTTTCTTCCCTTTCTCTCTTCAGCGCAAGTTTAACCATATCATCCAAAAGCTCTGAATACGGTTTCCCCAATGCTTCCCACAGGTAAAATGCAAGCGAACCCGGTATCGGATTAATCTCATTGACATAAACACTGTCAGTGTACTTATCTATTATGAAATCAATTCTTGAAACTCCGTTGCAATTAAGTGCTTGGAAAGTCTTAACCGCAAGCATTCTTATCTTATCGCGAAGGTCCGGCGTCAGATTTGCAGGCAATTCTCTTTTTGCCGTTCTCATTCCTTCAGAGCCGCCCTTACTTCCTGCAACATATTTATCTTCATAACTTAAAATCTCATCATTGGCAATCGGTTCTTCACACTCCGATGCTTGTGCACTTTCATAATCACCCAACACCGAGCAGTTGATTTCACGTAAATTAGTTATCGCTTTTTCGATTAAAACTTTCTGGCTGAATTCATAGGCATATTCCAATGCTTCTACCAAACCTTCCCTGTCCTTTGCCACCTTGATTCCTACACTTGAACCTAAATTGACAGGTTTTACAATAACGGGATAATCTATTTTATCCTCAACCTTAACGTATGCAGCTTCCGTATCCGTCTGATATTCCTTAACATGCAGTGTAACACAGTCCAGTACCGGAATATCATTATCCTTTAGAACCGTTTTCATAACATATTTATCCATTGTAACCGCAGATGCAGTTACATCACAGCCCACAAACGGAACATTATAATGGCTGAGAAAACCCTGTAATGAACCATCCTCTACATTGGCTCCATGCACAACCGGGAACGCAACATCTATATAATCAACTATTGAATTACCGATTTTCTTCTCCGGATAACGTACCAGGTTCAGTCTGCCCTGTTCACATATCAGAAATATCCTGGTGCTGTTTTTCAACAATTCCGGAATATCTTTATAATTTTTAATATCCCCTATAGTTTCACCTGTATACATTTCATTATCTTTGGTAATGTAAATCGGAACTGCATCATATTTTTCACTGTCAAACGATTTCAATGCCTGAATGCCGGAAATAACCGACACCTCATGCTCAACGCTTTTCCCACCGAAAAATACACCTACTTTAATTTTCATAATAACATCTCTGCTCCTTTATAAAATTGCCATACCTAGCTATAGTTATCCGGCAAATCATTTTCAATCAGAATCACTTTGTGCTTATCACTGTGTATCGCATTTATCATCTGAAAACCTTCCTGCAATGTATCTACAATAATCATTCTGTTTTCTGCAAATCCGGCTTCTATAAGTCCATCCTGTATAGGTTTAGTCTGCTCCTTGCCAATCAAAATAGCATAGTCGCATTTGTCGCCTGCATAGATTCCTACTTCTTTATTTTCATCATATTGTTTCTCACCAAGCTCAACCATTCCGGGAGTCATCAGAATCCTTAGATCATCAAACATAGCTAGAGTATCAAGCGCAGCCTTAAATCCGCTTTTATTGGAATTGTATGCATCATCCAATATTGTACGGTCTCCCTGTCTTAACAACTGAAGTCTATGAGGAACGCTCTCCAGCTGCTTAACCGGATAGATGAGCTTATCCATTGGAATTCCAAGGGTATTGGCAACCGCTATGGCACCTGCTATATTTTGAACATTATGATTTCCAACCAGCCTTGTATGGAATTCATATTCTTTGCCATTACTATCTTTCATTTTAAAAAATGAACCATCTTTAGTGACCGATATATCATAGGCGCGATAATTTACATCATTATCCACGGTGCCATAACTTATAATATTTTTATCTATTTTCTTATTACGGATATATTCATTGTCATAATTCAAAAACACAATTCCATCAGAACCGATTGCATCCGCCAGTTCAAATTTAGTACTTATAACATTCTCAATACTATGAAAACTCTGCAAATGCTGAGGGCCAATAGATGTAATAATTCCATATTTAGGATGTACAAAGTCACAGATTTCCTTAATATCCCCGACTTCCCTTGCACCCATCTCACATATGAAAATCTCATGAAAAGACTTCATCTGCTCTCTTATAGTCCTGACAACACCTAAAGTGGTGTTAAAGTTACCCGGAGTGTGTAGCACACTATATTGTACAGAAAGCAAACGGCTAAGGAAATATTTAACGCTGGTCTTTCCATAGCTTCCGGTCACACCGATAATAACAAGATTAGGCATCTGCTTTAAAATTCCAACGGCATCTTTAATATAATGCCTGTTAATGCCCGTTTCAATCGGGTGATTAATCAGATTGGCCAGCAACACAATATAGGGTATAAGAATAAACAGAATAGTCAAAACCAAAGCACAGGGCCCCGCACACAAAAGAGCAATCAAAATTCCAATGATAAATAAAACTGCCGTTGTTGCAAGCATTCTTTTTACTCTTGGGGTATACACAAGCGGCTTCTTGGCCTGCTGCGGTTTGTTTACAAGAATAGTCATAAGGTTCATAAGGCAGGCTGCGATAAGACAGCCAATATTACCTATGAAAATAAGTGGAAGGGAAATAAAAGAATAAAGGGTCTTTCCAAGCATTCTGCCGATATTACCCGTTAAACGCAGCCATTCACCATATTCCCGCGGCTTATATGAATTCTGCTGAAACATGTGCATGATATAAATTTCATATAATATGGCTCCCGGAAAATACGTAACAATCCAGATAACCCACAAAACAATGCCCATAAATGAGATAAATTTCCTTTCTTAATAATAACTATGCCTTTCTCATAATCTGCGATGTTTTGGGACTTTAGTCACAAAACTCGCGAGTGAAAAATTTATTTTTCACCCTATTTATTCAAAAAATGCTTTAAGTGCTCCATGCACCTTAGCCGGCTGCTCCAGAAAAGAATAATGTCCCGCCCCCTCACACACAACAAGACCTGCATCTGCTATCAACTGCTCCATCTGTCTGGCATCATCAATAGGTGTTGCCGTATCCTTATCTCCCCAGATAATAAGTGTGGGGCAGCTTACTTTGGATATTAAATGCGTCAAATCCTCATTGACCACCTTTACCAGAGTGCTTCTCATTATCGGTGTTGCATTATTATAATCGGCAGAACCTCTCTTTTTTCTCATATTCTCTACAGCATCGGGATAAAGAAAATGTAGTACTCTGGTACTCATTATACTTCGCGCAATCTTATACATTTTAAGACTGATTTTCTGTCTTACGGTCTTCTTAGGCATAATACCGGCGCTGTCAATCAAAACCACCTTATTAATTACATATGGCAGTGACTCTCTTGCATTCATTTTAAATAATACCCTTCCGCCAAATGAATGTACAAGCACACTGAATTTTTTCAGCTCAAGGTTGTCTATAAATTTAATAATAAAATCCGCATAATCATCTACGGACCATGCCTCCTGCGGTTCCGGCGTCTTTCCAAAACCGGGCATATCAGGTGCAATAACTCTATGATTGGGAGAGAGCGTTTTAATAATACCATCAAACAATGTAATATTAGACCCCCATCCATGTAATAACAGGATAACGTCACCTTCTCCTTCATCTATATAATTTACCGGAAATCCATCTATTTTGGTAATCACACCCGACTCCTGTTCCAATATTATTATCATTAACCTGCGATGTTTGGGCGAAAGCACAAACTCGTAGACGAACTTAGTTCGTCTTGTGAAAAATTAATTTCACACTATCTAAAATATATTATATGCCGCTATAAGTTATATGCAACAAAAACTTTACTGTTATCTGTTCAGATATTCTTCATAGTCCGCCTCACTGGCAAACAGCATATATACACCGTCCACATATCCCATATATCCGCTTTCTACCGTATATCCTTTCATAATTGTATCTCCTTTCAGAATTGATTTATCTATGTTCTGAAAGTATGATATCATTTATTAAGTCCTATAAAGCGGTCTTTATGCGAACTAATGTTCTAATAATAATTCATTCATATCAGACAACAGTTCTTCCGTCAACGACAGCAGCAGTTCCTCATCCTTCTCAACTATACCATATTTTTTGTAGCGATACCTGAAAGACGGAACCCCTTTTGCATCAAATGCAAGCTTTCCTTTGTGTTTATTCAGAAGCAGCGGAATATTTTCCACGGCAACGGCAGCGTCCGGACTGAACAGAAATTGTATAACCTCACTTTTACCTTTTACCTCAGTCATATAAAGTCTATGCGCGCCCACCCTTATCATGGCAATTCTAAGCAGATTATCTACGGATTTGGGTATTTTCCCGAACCTGTCAAGAAGTTCCTCTTTCATATCATCACATTCTTTATCGTTCTCTATACCGGCTATACGCTTATAAATATCCAGCTTCTGAACTTCATTAACAATATAAGACGGTGGAATATATGCATCCACATCCAGATCAATACTTGTATTAAATTCCCCGGATATGGCTATTCCTTTCAGATTCTTAATTGCTTCGTTGAGCATCTTACAGTATAAATCATAACCTACAGCCTGCATATGACCATGCTGTCTTGCTCCCAGAATGTTTCCCGCACCACGGATTTCCAGATCACGCATAGCTATCTTAAATCCGCTTCCCAGGTCCGTAAATTCCTTAATTGCTTCCAGACGCTTCTCTGCAACTTCCTTAAGCATCTTATCCCTTTTGTACATAAGAAAAGCATACGCGGTCCGATTAGAACGTCCTACCCTTCCTCTTAGCTGATATAACTGCGACAGTCCCATATTATCCGAATCATGAATGATCATAGTATTTACATTGGAAATATCCAAACCGGTCTCAATAATTGTAGTAGCGACCAAAACATCTATATCTCCCGATATAAAATCGTACATAATACGCTCAAGTTCTCTCTCCTGCATCTGTCCATGCGCAAATGCCACTGTTGCCTCCGGCACAAGTTTCTGAACCGAAGCTGCTATATCAGCTATATGTGCAACCCTGTTATAGACATAGTATACCTGACCTTCTCTTGAGAGTTCTCTGACTATTGCTTCACGTACCAGCTCCTCATTATATTCACATACAAAAGTCTGTATAGGCAGTCTGTCATTAGGTCCTTCTTCCAGAACACTCATATCACGTATGCCGATAAGACTCATATGAAGGGTTCTCGGAATCGGTGTTGCGGTCAGTGTCAGAACATCAACATTCTCTTTCAGTTTTTTGATTTTCTCTTTATGAGTGACTCCAAAACGCTGTTCCTCATCTATGATCAACAGCCCCAAATCCTTATACTGAACATCCTTGGAAAGAACTCTGTGGGTTCCGATAACAATATCCACCATTCCCTTACGCAAATCTTCTATAGTTTTCTTCTGTTCGGAAGCAGTTCTAAAACGGGATAAAAGATCAATCCTCACCGGAAAATCTTTCATTCTCTGTATGAAAGTATTATAATGCTGCTGCGCCAGAATTGTTGTGGGCACCAGATAGACTACCTGTTTACCCTCCTGTACCGCCTTAAAAGATGCCCGGATTGCAATCTCTGTCTTTCCATAACCCACATCACCACAGATAAGCCGGTCCATAATCTTATTACTTTCCATATCCGCCTTAGTATCGGCTATTGCATTTAACTGGTCTTCCGTTTCCTCAAAAGGAAACATCTCTTCAAACTCCCTCTGCCAGATTGTATCCTCTCCATATTTATAACCGTTTTTCTGCTGCCTTACCGCATATAATTCCACCAAATCCTGTGCAATCTCATCTACCGCGCTCTTTACTTTGGATTTGGTCTTACTCCATTCCTGAGTGCCGAGTTTATTAAGTTTCGGAGTTCCGGCATCCGCAGAAGCATATTTCTGTATAACATCCAAACCGGTTGCAAGAATATAAAGATTTCCGCCGTCACGATATTCTATCTTAATATAATCCTTGGTAACCTTCTCCACTTCCACTTTTTCAATACCGCGGTATATACCCAGCCCGTGACTCTCATGAACTACATAATCACCAACCTTAAGCTCGGCAAAATCATTAATCCTCTGACCCTCATAGAGCTTTTTCTTCTTCTTTTTCTTTTTTTGTGCACCGAAAATATCACTTTCCGAAATTACCATGAATTTCAAAAGCGGATACTCAAATCCTTTAAGCACCCTGCCGTAATATGTCATTACTTCTCCGGCCTGCACTTCTCTGTCCGGATCTTCACTGTAAAAAGAAGTCAATCCCTGTTCGCGCAAATCCTCTGCAAGTCTTTTTGCCCTGGTTCTCGATCCAGATAAAAGCAATACCCTGTATCCGTTTTTCTTATATCTTGTTAAATCTTTGACCAATGCCTCAAAGCTGTTATTATAAGAAGGCAGACTTCTTGCCTGTATGGTAAATTTTTTATCCGCCTTAAATAATGTATTTTTAGAGTCCATCATTGCAAGAGCAACCACTCTTCTTTGCACAAGCTTCGCAGCTACCTCTTCTGCCCCGAAAAGTACATCCATCTGTCCGGGCAGGATATACCCTTTTTCCACACGGTGCATCATACTCTCGCGAAACTCCAGCTCCACCGCATCGGCATGTTCCCTGACACGTGTAGGCTCATCTATAAATATGCAGCTCTCTTTCTCCGGAAAGAATTCCAAAAAGGTAGTCAGCTCCGGATAAAAATATCTTATATAACTATCAAGATTTACTGTATTCAAAGAAAATCCCAATTCTATAAGCTGTTCCCTAAGCTCCTTTATCTGCCCGGTTATGCGGTGGGCTTCTTCTGTTTTCATATCGGTACGCAGTTTATTTATATGCGCTTTTCCGTCTTTTTCTATCGCTTTAATTCCTGCGTAAAGTTCCTCTTTACTAAGAATCATTTCCGTCGCGGGAAAAATTGAAACAGACTCCAGCTTTTCTATGGAACGCTGACTCAGTATATCAAAGCTGCGGATGGATTCCACATCCTCTCCCCAAAGCTCTATTCTATAAGGATTTTCTTCAGTCAGATCAAAAACATCAATTATACCGCCTCTGATACTGAACTGGCCGGGAGCTTCAACCTGATAATTTTTTTCATAGCCAAGTTCTACAAGCCGCCTTGCAAGAATATTTTCATCAACCGCACTCTGCTTATTAATATGGATAATATTCTGCTGCTGTACAGACAACGGAACCTGCGGTGCCATCAATGCATCAAAGGTTGTGATTATGGTTGCGGGCTTATTCTCCATCAGCCGCCTTAAGCATTTCATACGCTGCATAGTGAGCTGATTTCCGTGAATATCCGCCTGAAAAAAGATTAAATCTTTAGCCGGATATATTACTGCATTCCTGTCATAAAACTTATAATCTTCATACAGTTCCTTGGCTTTTAAGTCACTGAAAGTAACGATGATTTTATATCTAAAACCATCGCTAAGACCGTATATCATATGAAGCTTTTCGGAATCTATGCAGCCGCTGAGTGTAACTGCTGCCCGACTGCCTCCAAGCATTTTTCTTATTTCATCATAATCTCCCAATTCCTGAAGGGGCGACAGTAATGCTTTCACATTCGTTACCTACCCTTTTTATTAAATTGATTCATCGCAGCATCAGGACCCTTGGCCATAATCACTTCTATAGCTTCTACAGCTTTTCTTATACTCTCATCTATCAGTTCTGTGTCTACTTTATCAAAATGTCCCAGAACATGATCTACAAGATCATAGCCTGAGGGTTTATCCCCTACCCCTACACGAATTCTCTGAAACTCATCATGTCCAAGGTGCAAAATTATATTTTTAAGTCCGTTATGGCCTCCTGCACTGCCTTTCTTACGAATACGAATCATACCCACATCCAGACTTATATCATCTGAAATCACAATGAGGTTTGACTTTTCTTCTATCTTATAATAATCTATGACCTTTCTTACACTTTCACCACTGAGATTCATATAAGTCTGCGGCTTTACCAGAACAACATTCTCACCGTCTACAATACCTTTTCCTTCAATCGCCTTATGCCGCCTTCTGTTGATACGTATATTATACTTCTCCGCAAGCTCATCAACTACCATGAATCCTACATTATGCCTTGTGCCTTCATATTCCCTACCCGGGTTTCCCAGCCCTACTACTACATACATAGTTACTCCTCACTATACCGCAAACTTTTCTTAAGAATTTTCGATAACCAGAACTTAGATAAAATAAACAAAATAAGGGGCGAGTTGCCACCGCATCCGAAGCCCCTTATTTTGTTTATTTTGTCTAAGTTCGTGATTAGACACATCCCATAAGAAAAGGATGCAACCGCATCCTTTTCCCACAAGCATTAAATTACTCATATAACACCATTACATATCATTTGGTTCCGAAAGCGCCTTTTCATAGCTTGCCAAGATAGTATTCTGAATGCTTTCCCTGGTTTCTGAATTAATCGGGTGTGCAATATCCCGATATTCACCATCAGTAGCCTTCTTGCTTGGCATAGCGATAAAAAGTCCTTTTTCGCCTTCAATTACCTTAATGTCATGCACCACAAACACATCGTCAATAGTAATTGAAACGATTGCTTTCATTTTGCTGTCTTGAGTCATTTTACGCACGCGGACATCAGTAA